>CAUPOD010000362.1:0-3573 GCA_963512745.1 uncultured Burkholderia sp.
GCGTGATGCCGGCCGCACGGAACTTGTCGGCGAGCGCGAAGAACTCGGGCCACGTCGCGGGCGGCTTCCCGCCGACCTTGTCGAGAGCCGCCTTGTTGATCCACAGCCAGTTGATGCGATGCACCGCGAACGGCGCGGCCACGTAGTGGCCGTCGGCCTTCAGGCCGTTCTCCATCGGCGCGGGGAGGTGCGCCTGCCAGTCGGCCGCGGCCCGGTCGACGTTGACGAGCACGCCCTGCTCGGCCCAGTCTTGAATCAGCGGCCCCTTGACCTGCGCGGCCGACGGCGCGTTGCCCGAGATCACCTGCGTCTTCAGCGCCGTCATGGCCGCCGCGCCCGCGCCGCCCGCGATGGCGAAGTCCTTCCACGCGTAGCCTTGCTTGGCCATATCGTCCTTGAGCACGCGGATCGCCTTCGATTCGCTGCCGGACGTCCACCAATGCAACACCGTCAGTTGTTCAGCGGCCGCCGCGGCATGCGTGCCCGCAATAAGCAGCGCAACAGCCGTCGCGACCGACGTCAGGGATCGTTTCATTGCAGTCTCCGAATTTTTGTTTATGGTCTTGCTGGATGAGCGGGGCGCGATTCGCGTTCGCAAAGCGGCGCGCCCTCGTTTTCAACTACAGATCGAAGCCGAGCTGGGCCCGGCCGAGCGCGCTCAGATCGTCGGGCGTCGCACGGCCGGCGAAATCGGTTTCGAAGTGGTCGGCCGGGAAATCGGGCGGGCTTTCGCCTTTCAGGAAGCTCGGCAACTGGCGCTTCAGATAGGCGTCGTTCTTCGCACACGCGGGCGCCGACGCGATGTACATCACGTTGCTGTAGCCCGTGCCGTTGTGCGCGTCTTCGACCGCATGGATCACGTCGCTGTGCCAGAACACGGTATCGCCTGCTTCCATTTTGGGGATCGACGACAGCGCCTCGAACAACGGCGCATGGAATTCCGGCTTGATCGACAGCGCGCGGCCCGGCATCGCGCCGCACAGGTCGTCGTCCGCCACGTCGTCCTGCAGCGCGCGCAACAGGATGTACACCATCGAATTCGCGATCGGCACGAGTTGCAGCGTGCCGTCGCCGGGCCCTTGCGGCGTCAGCGCGACCCAGCCCTGGAAGGTGCGGAACATCGAGCACACGGCCGGCGACGCGATCTCCTGCACGTCCGGCCGGAACG
This sequence comes from uncultured Burkholderia sp., assembly GCA_963512745.1. Classification (GTDB taxonomy): domain Bacteria; phylum Pseudomonadota; class Gammaproteobacteria; order Burkholderiales; family Burkholderiaceae; genus Burkholderia. The sequence goes on from CAUPOD010000362.1 coordinate 1,169, forward strand.
CCGCGTCGAACGCATCGTAGTCGCGCCAGCGGCCGGAGAACACATGGCGGTACACCTGGCGGAAATTGCTTTCGATCCAGCGCTCCACCGAGCCGCCGTCGCAGTGCGCGGACAACCCGAGCGACGCCGAACCGGGCGGCCGCCGGCGCAGCCGGTCGGCATAGACAGGCACCTGTTCGGGATCGAAGTGCATGCGCCCTTCGCTCTCGTTGCGCCACAGCCGGTTCAGAAACACGCGCACGGCCGTCAGCGATTCCGACTCGCGCGCGAGCACCTGCGGCTTCGACCAGTACACGCCGTAGATCTGCGGCTTGCTCGACGCCAATTGACCGAAGTACTTGTCCTCCGCGCGGTTCTCGAGGCGCTGGTCGAGACGATTGCGCTCGACGTATCGCGCGATCTCCTCGTCCCAGCTCTGCGCAAGTTCGCGCGGAAACACATTGCGGATCACGCATGCGCCGCGCGCCTTGACGAGCGCGATCTGCTCGGCGCTCACGCGCCGGGCGGCGATGTCGGCGAACCGAAGCTCGGGAATCACGGCTTCCCCGCGCGCGCGCTGCGCGGCGATTTGCTTCGCTTGCGCGCTAATCGCCGCCTCGACTTCCGCGAATACCTCGCGGTAATTCGGCAGCGCCGCGCGCAGCTCCTTTTTTGCCTGGCGGATTGCGCTCGACACGTCGTCGATTTCCAGCGCCATGATCGTCTCCATGTGATTGTCGTATGCCCCAAGCATAGGGGGTGCACGCCAACGCCGGTGATACTATTCGGGCAATTCATTTGCGCTTTCGGCCATGAAGCCAACCTACGAGCATGTCGCGTTCGACGAGCACGGTTCGGTGCGGGTTTATCACCGCCGGCTGCCGCGGATTCCGTTCGAATGGCATCACCATCCGGAATACGAGCTCACACTGACGATGAACAGCCACGGCAAGCGCTATATCGGCGATTCGATCGGCGACTACGGCGCCGAGGATCTCGTGCTCGTGCCGCCGGACCTGCCGCATACGTGGGCCTCGAACCGGACCATCGACGCGTCGTCGCCGCAAGTCGCCATCGTGATCTGGTTCGACGGCGATTGGGCGCGGCGCATGGCCGACTGTTGCCGCGAATACGAACCGCTGCGCAAGCTCCTGCGCCGCGCCGGATGCGGACTCGCGTTCGAGCGCGCCGCCGGCGAATGGATGCGCGGGCGCCTGGAACCGCTGCTGTCGAACGTGGCGCGCGAGCGCCTGAGCGGCGCGCTCGATATCCTGTGCATGCTCGCCGACGCGCCGGGCCAGCCGCTCGCGTCGCCGAGCGCCTTCAATCAGGCGCATGCCGGCCCCTCGGGCCACGAGCCCGAGCGGATCAACCGCGTGCTGGCGATGATCGACGCGCGCTTTGCCGAACCGCTGCGGCTGTCGGAACTCTGTGCGGCGGCCAGCCTGTCCGAGCGCACGCTCACGCGCTACTTCGTGCAGCACATCGGCGAGAGCGTCGGACGGTATATCGCGCGCGTGCGCGTCGGCCACGCGTGCCGGATGCTGGCGGACACGTCGCTGCCCGTGGCGGTGATCGCGGCGCGCTCGGGCTTCGCGAACGTGGCCAATTTCAATCGCCAGTTCAAGGCCGCGAAGCAAACGACGCCGGCCCAATACCGGCAGCAATTCCTGGCCGCGGGCGCGCCGCATCGCGACGATGCCGCGCGCCTGACCGAACGCTCGCCTTCGCTGCAAAAAAGCCGGACGCCGGCCGGCTCGGAAAGCGGCGCGGCGCATACGGCCAAGCAAAAGAAATCGGCCTAACCCGGCGCATCCCGCCCTGCCCGGCTGCCATGCCCGCAGCCCGGGCCTTCCGCGCCTGCCCTTTCTTCAACAGCCGAAAGGGAATTTCACATTGCGGAATCCACTCGGAATTCCGGCCGCGCAATTTTTCCGCCGCTTGAAACCGCGTTTTGCATCGCAAAAACAAACGCGTATCTCATTGAAAAATAAGAATAAATTATGTCTTATGTCTTATATAAGACATTACCCGAATGCATTCCGGAGCGTTACTATTTGGTCATGCAGTGCGCTCCGCTTCGACAGACGCTGCGGCACGCTCAACCCTTTACTCAAACGCGCTTTGCTCTTAGGAGAGTCACATGACCCAGTATCAAGACGACATCAAGGCGGTTGCCGGTTTGAAAGAGAACCACGGCAGCGCATGGAACGCGATCAACCCCGAGTACGCGGCCCGCATGCGTGCCCAGAACAAGTTCAAGACGGGCCTGGACATCGCCCGCTACACCGCCAAGATCATGCGCGAGGACATGGCCGCCTACGACGCCGATCCGGCCAAGTACACGCAGTCGCTGGGTTGCTGGCACGGTTTCATCGGCCAGCAGAAGATGATCTCCATCAAGAAGCACTTCAACAGCACCGAGC
>CAUPOD010000363.1:0-3568 GCA_963512745.1 uncultured Burkholderia sp.
CTTAAGACTTTTAATTAGGTATTGACCGGGTGGAGTATTTTTTGCGGACGGCTAATTCGTCTATCCCTCCGGCGCCGGGGCGGGGCGGCGGCACGCTCACGGCGGGTGCCGCCGACGGGGCCGATGCGCGGGCTGCGGGGTGCGGCGTATGCGCGGCTTGTGCCGCTTGTGCTGCGGAGCCCGCGGCGGGAGCGGCCGCACGCGGCGCCGTTTGCGCGGGTGCCGAGGCCTTGGCGTTCTTGGCGGCGGCTGCCGCTGCCGCGGACGAAGCGCCCTTAGCCGCCGTAGCGGTTGCGGTCGCGGCAGCGCCGCTCGTCGCCTGTGCCGCAGTATCGTTCGCGAGCGTCATCTTGAGCGCGGCGCGGCCCTTCTTGCCCTTGCCGATAGGCGCCGAGGCCGCGTCCGGCACGGCCGGGCGCGCGGGCACGTCGGATTGATAGCGCAGCACGAGCATGCTGCGCGCGCCGCGCACGGCCGCGAGCGGCGCGCACGTCACGCGCGCGAACGCGGTGTCGGCCAGCTTGTCGACACGCACCACCTTCGCCACCGGCAGCCCTTGCGGATAGACGCCGTCGAGGCCGCTCGTGACGAGCTCGTCGCCGGCCGTGACGTCGGCGCTCGTCGGCACGAAGCGCAGATCGAGCGTGCCGTCGCCCTTCGAGGTGCCGTAGATCACGCTGCGCAAGCCCGTGCGCAGCACTTCGACGGGGATCGCGAGATCGTGATCGGTGACGAGCGTGATTTCGGATTGCAGCGGGAACACGCGCGTGACCTGGCCGATCACGCCGTCTTCGGTGACGACGGGCGCGCCGTTCTGGATGCCGTCCTGCGCGCCGTGGCCGACGATGATCTTCTGCGTGAACGGATCGGCGGTGTCGTACTGGATTTGGACGGGCGTGGTCTGCACCGAGAAGTTGCCGCGCAAGCCGAGGATCGCGCGCAGATGCGCGTTGTCGGCGTTCGACACCTGCGCCTGGTTGGCGAGCATCGACAACTGCAGGTTACGCCGGCGCAGCGCGGCGTTCTCGCTGCGCAGCTGCGCGTCGGACACGAACAGGCCCGCCGCGCCGAGCACGGCGTCGCGCGGCACGAGCGCGATGCGCTGGAGCGGATAGAGCACGGTGCCGAGCGCGCCGCGCAGGAACGTGAGCGTGTTGTAGCGCGCGTCGGTGACGAGCAGCGCGAGCGCGAGCACGACGAAAAAGACCAGCCGCGCGAGGGCGGGTGGTCCTTGTCGGAACAGAGGCGGCGGACTGTATTCCATGGTCGGCGCCGAGATAGTTGGCGATCAGGCGGTTCGCGAAAGCGCGGGTCCGGCAAACATGATGCGTGCGGGCGCACGCTTCACGCGAAGCCTGAAACGATCACTCGTAGGAAAAGATGCTGCCGAGCTTGTCCATGCGCTCGAGCGCCATGCCCGAACCGCGCACCACGCAGGTCAGCGGATCTTCGGCGACGAGGACGGGGAGCCCGGTCTCTTCTGCAAGCAGACGGTCGAGGTCGCGCAGCAGTGCGCCGCCGCCCGTCAGCATCATGCCGCGTTCGGCGATGTCGGCGCCGAGTTCCGGCGGCGTCTGTTCGAGCGCGATCTTGACCGACGACACGATCTGATTGAGCGGGTCCGTGAGCGCTTCGAGGATTTCGTTGCTCGACACGGTGAAGCTGCGCGGAATGCCTTCCGACAGGTTGCGGCCCTTGACTTCCATCTCCTTGACTTCGGAGCCCGGGAACGCCGAACCGATTTCCTTCTTGATGGCCTCGGCGGTTTGCTCGCCGATCAGCATGCCGTAGTTGCGGCGGATGTAGTTGACGATGGCTTCGTCGAACTTGTCGCCGCCCACGCGCACCGAGCCCTTGTAGACGATGCCGCCGAGCGAGATCACGCCGACCTCGGTCGTGCCGCCGCCGATGTCGACGACCATCGAGCCCGTGGCTTCCGACACCGGCAGCCCCGCGCCGATCGCGGCGGCCATCGGTTCTTCGATCAGGTACACCTGCGAGGCGCCCGCGCCGTGCGCGGCTTCCTTGATCGCGCGGCGCTCGACCTGGGTCGAGCCGCACGGCACGCAGATGATGATGCGCGGCGACGGCGAGAACATGCGCGACTCGTGCGCCTGCTTGATGAACTGCTTGATCATCTGCTCGGTCACGGTGAAGTCGGCGATCACGCCGTCCTTCATCGGGCGGATCGCTTCGATGTTGCCGGGCACCTTGCCGAGCATCTGCTTGGCTTCCTTACCGACGGCCTGGATCGTCTTCTTGCCGTTCGGGCCGCCTTCCTGGCGGATCGACACGACCGAGGGCTCGTCGAGCACGATGCCCTTGCCGCGCATGTAAATCAGGGTGTTAGCCGTACCAAGGTCGATCGCCAGATCGTTGGAGAAGTAGCTACGCAAAAAACCAAACATTCAGGATCCTGTCTCGCTCGAAGCTGGCCCGGCAGACGTGGCCACGGGCAACAGCTAAAAAAAAGAGCCTCGGATCGGACGGGAGCGGCCGCCTCGATACTCGCGAAGCTGCGAATGAAATTCGTGCTGGGGAGAGGAAAAGACAACCCCAGACTGAGATTAGCGCGTAATGATACCTTATAATTTGACGGTATTTGAACCAGAAGCACGCGGTATTTTCGCCGTTCCGCTCTATTTTAGGGGCGCGAACGCGCGCCCTGCTTCCTTCTCGCGGCGGCCCATCTGGCGGGCCGCGCCAGTCCCTGTTTACATCCCGGTGAGCGCATGGCTTTAACCCTGAACGATGTGAAACGCATCGCGCACCTCGCGCGGCTCGAAATGGCCGACGCCGACGCCGAGCACACGCTCGGCCAACTCAACGAATTCTTCGGGCTCGTCGAGCAGATGCAGGCCGTCGACACGACGGGCATCGCGCCGCTCGCGCATCCGATCGAACAGATCCAGGCCGTCGAACTGCGTCTGCGCGGCGACGCCGTGACCGAAACGGTCGACCGCACGGCCAACCAGCGCTCGGCGCCGGCCGTGCAGGACGGCCTGTACCTCGTGCCGAAGGTGATCGAATAAGCATCCGCGGGCGAACCCAGCCGGCCGCTCCGGCCGCCGCGCGCCGCAGCGGCGCCTCCCGAATTCAGGAAACCACGCAATGCATGCAAAAAGCTTGACCGAGCTGCGCGCCGCGCTCGACGCCAAGACCGTTTCGGCGCTCGAACTCGCGCAGCACTACCTGGCCCGGATCGACGCCGCGCGCGATCTGAACGCCTTCATCCACGTCGATCCCGAACTGACGCTCGCACAGGCCAAGGCCGCCGACGCCGCGCGCGCGCAAGGCAATGCGGGTCCGCTCGCCGGCCTGCCGATCGCGCACAAGGACGTGTTCGTGACGCGCGGCTGGCGCTCCACGGCGGGCTCGAAGATGCTCGCGAACTACGAGAGTCCGTTCGACGCCACCGTGGTCGCGCGCTTGGGCGCGGCCGGCATGGTCACGCTCGGCAAGACCAACATGGACGAGTTCGCGATGGGCTCGTCGAACGAAAACTCGGCGTTCGGGCCGGTCAAGAACCCGTGGGACACGCGCGCCGTGCCCGGCGGCAGCTCGGGCG
>CAUPOD010000364.1:0-3552 GCA_963512745.1 uncultured Burkholderia sp.
GGCTGTTGAACAGGTACGACGACACCGCATCGGACACGCTCACCGCCGAATCCGGCACCTCGATCACGTTCATCCGCGCGCCGCGCGCGTCGAGCGCCGCGGTCAGCGTATCGTAGATCGCCTGCTTGTTGACGAACGCGCGCTCGTGGCAGAACAGCGTGTCGCGGTTGCCGACCGCGATCACGTCGTTGTGGAACACGCCCGCGTCGATCACGTCCGGATCCTGCTGCGCGAACACGGTGATGTCGGGCGTCAGGCCGTGCAGGTGCGCGACGGCGCGGCTCGCCTCGATCGTCTGGCGCGCAGGGAAGCGTTTCGGCTCCGGGCCGCCGCGGTATTCGGTGCGGCCGTAGACGAAGAACTCGACGCCGCGCACGCCGTAGTCGGCGCAAAAACGCGTATGGTTCGCGGCGCCCTCGTCGCCGAGCGCGGGCGTGCCGGGCAGCGCGCGATGCACCGTGAAATGCTCGGGATCGGCGAAGATCGCGCGCAGCGTGTTGCGCGTGGTTTCGTGTTCGATCGCGCGATGCAGTTTGCTGCACAGGTTCGCGGGCGTGAAGTGCACGTGGCCGTCGGGCGTGTCGGGCGACGGGCTCACGGTGGCCGCGTTCGCAGTCCACATCGACGAGGCCGAACTAGCCGCCGCGAGCATTTCCGGCGCGTCCTTGGCCGCGCGCGCGATCACTTCGCTATCCGTGCCGCTGAAGCCCAGGTCGCGCAGCAGACGCACCGACGGGCGCTCCTGCGGCGGCAGGACGCCCTGCGCGAAGCCGAGGTCGGCCAGCTGCTTCATCTTGCGCAGTCCCTGGCGCGCGGCGGCCTTCGGGTTGGCCACGCTCTTCTCGTTGTTCTGCGACGCTACGTTGCCGAACGACAAGCCCGCGTAATTGTGCGTCGGGCCTACGAGCCCGTCGAAATTGGCTTCCAGCGCTTTCATCACGCTCCCCTCTTATTGTTCGAAACGCAGGCCCGGCGAGAGGCTCGCCGGCATTTGCAGTTGCGCGCTTTCGACCGACGCCATCGGATAGGCGCAATAATCGGCCGCGTAGTACGCGCTCGGACGGTGATTGCCCGAGCGGCCGGTGCCGCCGAACGGCGCGCCGCTCGACGCGCCGTTGGTCGGACGATTCCAGTTCACGATCCCGGCGCGGATCTCGCGCGTGAAGCGCTGCCACAGCGCTTCGTCGTAGGCGAGCAGCCCGGCCGACAGGCCGTAGGCCGTATCGTTGGCGATCGCGATTGCCTGATCGAAATCGGCGTAGCGGATCACCTGCGCGAGCGGGCCGAAATGCTCCTGATCGGGCAGGTCCTTCACGCCGGTGACGTCGAGGATCGCGGGCGTCACGAAACCGAGGGCCGGGTCGCGCTGCATCATCGGCAGCAGCGCGCGCGCGCCGCTCGCGAGCAGCGTGTCGTGCGCGTCGACGAGCTTGGCCGCCGCGCGCGCCGAGATCACGGCGCCCATGAACGGCTGCGGCTCGGCGTCGTATTCGCCGACGGTGATGCGCTCGCTGACCTCGACGAAACGCGCGAGGAAGCGGTCGCCGAATTCGCCCGTGGGCACCAGGATGCGGCGCGCGCACGTGCAGCGCTGGCCGGCCGACAGGAACGCCGACTGGATCGTGTGATGCACGGCCGCGTCGATATCGGCGACGGGCGCGACCACGAGCGGGTTGTTGCCGCCCATCTCGAGCGCGAGCACGATCTCGGGCCTGCCGCCGAACTGGCGGTGCAGCAGCGTGCCCGTATCGGAACTGCCTGTGAAGAACAGGCCGTCGATCTGGCGATGATTGGCCAGCGCGATGCCGGTGTCGCGCTCGCCCTGCACGAGATTCAGCACGCCCGCGGGCAGACCGGCTTCGCGCCACAGCTCGACCGTCACGCGCGCGACTTCGGGCGCGAGCTCGGACGGCTTGAATACCACGGTGTTGCCCGCGATCAGGGCCGGCACGATATGGCCGTTGGGCAAGTGGCCCGGGAAATTGTACGGGCCGAACACGGCCACCACGCCGTGCGGACGGTGGCGCAGCACGGCGATGCCGTCGGCCATCTCGCTGCGCTTCTCGCCCGTGCGTTCGCCGTAGGCCGTGATCGAGATCGCGACCTTGGCCGCCATCGACGCGGCTTCGGTGCGCGCCTCCCAGAGCGGCTTGCCGGTCTCGCGGCCGATCGCTTCCGCGAGCTGCTCCTTGTGCTCGGTCACGAGCGCCGCGAAGCGCCGCACGATCTCGCAGCGCGTCTCGAACGGCGTTTGCGACCAGTCGCTGAACGCGCGGCGCGCGGCGGCTACCGCGCGGTCCACGTCCTCGGCGGTGGCCGAGTGGCCGCTCCACACGGTCGCGCCCGTGCCGGGATTACGCGAAGCGAACGCGGGGCCCGCTGCCGCCGACCACTGACCGTCGATGAAAAGTTCGTTCATGTTCATTCCTGTTTTTGCTTGGGCGCGGGGCCGAGCACGCGCACGGTATCGCCCGCCGCGACGTTCAGCGCCGCCGCTTCCTGCGCCGTCAACGTGAACGCGCCGTTGCGCACTACGCCCGGCGCGAAGCCGACGCGGAAATCGTCGAGCGACGTGTTCGACACGAGCGAGCGCACGCCGGGCTCCGCCGCGGGCGTGCCGATCTCGACCGGCACGAGCACGCTTTCACGTACGGTGCGCAAGTCGTTGATATGGCATTCGAGCACGGGGCCGGCGTCGAAGATGTCGACGTGGTTCTCGTAGCGCAGCCCTTCGGTTTCGAGCATGCGCCGCGCGGGCAGCGTGTCGGTATGCGTGAGGCCGATGCACGCCTGCGCGCTCTCGGGCAGCAGTTCGACGTACACCGGGAAGCGCGGCATGAGTTCGGCCAGGAACGACTTGCGGCCGTGCGCGCTCAGGTAGTCCGCCGCGTTGAAGTCGATCTGATAGAAATGGGAGCCGACCGCGTGCCAGAACGGCGAATTGCCGTCGGCGTCGAAGTGGCCGCGCATCTCGGCGCAGATCCGCTCCGGAAACCGCTCGCGGAACTGCGCGATGAACATGAAGCGCGAGCGCGACAGCAGGCTGCCGACGCCGCCCGTGCGGTAGCGCGGCGACAGGAACAGCGAGCAGACCTCGGCATAGCCCGTCAGGTCGTGCGAGATGTTCAGCGCATGCATGCGCGTCCAGATGCCGAGATCCTGGCTCGCGTGCACCACGGTGCTCACGCGGTAATTGTAGAACGGCTGCGTGAGGCCCACGGCGGTTTCGATGCCGCACACGCCCGCGATATCGCCCGTGGCCGTATCTTCCATGACGAAGAAGAACCCGGCTTCGTGCGGCTCGGCGCTTTGATCCAGCGTGCGCCGCGTGCGCGCGATGCGTGCCGCGAGCGCGTTGCGGTCCGGCTTGAACGTGGTCAGGCCCGGCCCGGTTTCGGCGGCGAGCGCGAGCAGCGCGTCCAGATCGTTTTCTTGCACGACACGAACGACGATCATCGTGCGTCTCCCATCGATTCGGTTTCGGATTCGGTTGCGGCGAAATCGCGCCGCAACCGGTCTCGTATAAACAAAACCGAGCCCCCCACACACAAA
>CAUPOD010000365.1:0-3550 GCA_963512745.1 uncultured Burkholderia sp.
TGATCCGGCGCACCCGCGAGTTGATCTACGAGCTGGGATTCACTATCAACGGAGCGCGAAACCGGCTCGACGGGGGCGGCGGTGGCGAGCCCGCGGAAGCCGAGCGGCAAGCCGTGGCCGACGCTGCGCAGACGGGCGGCGAGCCGCCGCTCGCGAAGGGCGCGGACGCGGTCGATGTGGTGCGGTTGCGCACGGCGCTGCTCGACGTGCTGGCCGTCCTCAAATCCGGTTGAATCCGCTCGACGATTGAACGCACGCGTGGCGCGCAAGCGCCGCGTGCCACCGAAAGCCCGCTGGCCCGCAAGCCATGCGGGTTTTTTTTGCCACTGGGCCGCCCCAAGGCAAAAACGGCCCCCTTGGGGGGCAGCAAGCCGAAGGCGCGCGTGGGGGCTTTTTTTGCCGCTGGGCCGCCCCAAGGCAAAAACGACCCCCTTGGGGGGCAGCAAGCCGAAGGCGCCGCGTGGGGTTATTTTGCGGCAAGGATTACCGTGGCCGGGACCGCACATCGACACGAAATGCTTGCGTTTTCTCACAAATATAAATATAAATGCGAATCGTTTTTATTCGTATAAATGCATATGTCTCGGGGTATCTCTTTGCGCGCCGGTTGTCCGGCCGGCACGCGGCCGTCGCTTGGCCGCATCGTTCATGTTCTGCTGGCCGGCGGGGTGATCGGTTTGGGTGCCGCGGCGCCGCTCGCGGCTGCGGGAACGGTGGAGGCCGCGGAGCGGGCCGATGCGGTCGACGCGGCCGATACGGTCGGCTCGACCGCGCACAGCGAGAGCGGCGTGCAGCAACTGCCGGTCGTTGTCGTGAACAGCCGGCGCACGCAGGGTTTTGCGCCGGCCCGCATCGACACGGGCCCCTACCGCGGCATCGATCCGCTCGACGTGCCGGCCACCGTGAACGTCGTGACGCGCGGCGTGATGGATGCGCAGGGCGACACGGGCCTGTACGACGCGCTGCGCAACGTGGCCGGCGTCACGCGCCAGCAATTGAGCGGGCTCGCGTACGACAATCTCGCCGTGCGCGGCATTCCGCTCGACAACCGCTCGAGCTATTACTTCAACGGCGTGCTGCCGATCGACAACAACGTGTGGATGCCGATGCAGGACAAGGAGCGCGTCGAAGTGCTCAAGGGCGCGTCCGCGTTGTATTACGGTTTCGCGGTGCCTGCGGGCATCGTGAACATGGTGACCAAGCGCGCGCAAGCCGAACCCGTCGCGAGCGTTTCGGCGCTCGGCGATTCGAACGGTTCTTACGGCATCGCCGCCGATCTCGGGCGGCGCTTCGGCCGCGACGGGCAATTCGGCGTGCGCGTCAATGCGATGGACGAACACGTCGCCACGCCCGTCAACGGCGACCACGGCTACCGCAAGTTCGTGAGCGCGGCGTTCGATTGGCGCGTGAACGAGCGGCTCTCCCTGCAGTTCGACACCGAGCATATCGCGACGAGCATCGTCGAGCAGGCAGGTCTGGCGCCGCTCGCGCCGAATGCCAAGGGCGTGATCGTGCTGCCGCGTCTGCCCGATTCGACGCGGCTGCTGTCGGGCGCGAACTACCCGACGCGCGCGAGCGCCGACGTCAATCTGCTGCGCGGCACCTATAAAATTTCGGACGACTGGACGGTCAATGTCGCGGCCGGCGCATCGGTGACGCGGCGCGACCGCTGGAACTGGGTGTTCCAGAAGTACAACCTCGCGACGGGCAAAGGCACGGCCCAGGCGACCAAGCAATTCGGCCAGGAATATCTGGACCAGACGCTGCGCGTCGAGACCGAGGGCAAGTTCCGCACGGGGCCGTTCGCGCACGATCTGACGCTCGGTGCCGCGCAGGACTGGCAGTATCAGCCGAATTTCACGTCGGTCACTTACTCGGCCGCGCAGAATCTCTACAACCCCGTCGCGATCACGGCGCTGACGCCGACCGGCGCCGTGAAGCCGTTCTATGCGCAGCACGTGCGCAATGCCGGCTTGTACGCGTACGACAGGATCGAGTTGACGCCGCGGCTCGCGTTCGTTCCGGGCGTGCGCCTGTCCGAATATGCGACTTCGCAGTTCGGCACGCCCAATTCGGATGTCCGCAAGACCACGCCGTCGGCGAGCCTCAGCTATCGCGTGACGGACAACACGAGCGTCTATGCGAGTTACGTCGAGGCGCTGGAATCGGCGGGCAATGCGCCGGCCACGGCGGCCAACGCGTATCAGATCCTGCCGGCCGTGGTCAGCCGCCAGGAGGAGATCGGCGTGCGCACCGCGCTGCCGAACGGCGTGCTCGCGTCGGTCGCGCTGTTCAATCTGCGCGTACCGTCGGCCGACACCAACGCGGACAACGTCTACGCGGTGGACGGCAATGCGCGCTATCGCGGCGTGGAAACCTCGCTGCAGGGCGACCTGACGCGCAACCTGTCGGTGACCGCATCGGCCGTGTATCTCGACGCGGCCGTGGTCGATTCGCCGACGCCCGCGCTGCTCGGCAAGGCCCCCGAAAACACCGCGCACGTGACGGCGAGCGTGTTCGCGAACTACCGCGTGCAGAAGATGCCGGGACTGTCGGTCAACGGCGGCATGTATTACGTCGGCCCGCGCGCGGTCAACGATCTCGACCAGGCCTGGATCGGCGGCTACACGCTGTGGACTGCGGGCGTGCGCTACGCGACGCGCGTGATGGGCCGGCGCGCGACGTTCCAGGCCAATCTCGAGAACCTGACCAACAAGCGCTATTGGAGCTCGGTCGGCTCGAATCAAATCGGCGTCGGGCTGGGACGCACGCTCGAGCTGAGTTCGACCATCGACTTCTGACGCGCGGCGAATCCCTCTACCCGCTTTTCTTGCCCCTTTTACGAAAATCAACATGCAGGCAACGATCCACGAATCCGAGCGCGAGACGGTCTTGGCGACGGACGCTATTCCGGCCGGGCGGACGCGCCCCGAACCCGCGCGCTCGCGTCGCGTCCGTTTTCTCAAATGGCTGCGCCGCGTGCACGGCTGGATCGGGCTGTGGGGCGCCGTGCTCGGGTTGCTGTTCGGCGTCACGGGCATCCTGCAGGACCATCGCGCGGTCATGAAGATCAAGACCGGCGCGCCGTCCGTGTCGCGCATTCAGGTGGCGCTGCCGGACCCCGCGCCTCGCTCGCCGCGCGACCTCGCCGCTTATCTGCAGGCGCAGTTGCAGCTGCCGCATCCCGCGACCAAGGCGACGCGCGACGCGGCGCGTGCCGTCGAGTGGGGTGACCGGTCCGTGATGCAGCCCGAGCATTGGAGCGTGCGCTTCCTCGCGCCCGGGTATCTGGTCGATGCGGATCTATGGCAAGGCGATGCGTTCGTGACCGTGCAGCGGCGCGATCAAGGACTGATCGGCACGATCGAGGGCCTGCATCGCGCGGAGGGCGCTTCGGCCGGCTGGATTCTGGTCGCGGACTCGATCGGCGGCAGCATGATCCTGCTCGCGCTCACGGGGCTGCTGCTATGGACCGAGTTGAACCGGCGCAAGACGATCGGCGCGGCGATCTTCGTGGTGTCGGCGCTCACGGCGATCGTGGCGGCAACGC
>CAUPOD010000366.1:0-3546 GCA_963512745.1 uncultured Burkholderia sp.
TACATCCCCGTCACGAGATACCAGTCCCACGGTGCGAAGCGTTTGACCACGCTGGTCTTGCGCACGGGCTGCTCCGCGCCCGGCTTCGGCCACAGGTAGTGCACGTAATTGACCGCGCCGGGCTCGTTGCCCGCGTGCACGATATCGAGGAACACGTGCGTGCCGGCCGGATCCGTCACGCCGCCGACGTCCTTGCCGTCGAGCGCCGGCTTGATCGGGTGCATGACCATGGTCGGCCGCGAATCGTTGATCGAGATATAGCCGTCCTGGCCGTAACGGATCGCGGCGATGGCGTCGAGCGCCGCGCGCTTCGCGTCTGCCTCGGGCATTTGGTTCTGGGTTTCGAGCGTGTAGAAGTGCGCGGCGATCGCGGCAGCTTCGTCGACGAGCGTCGCCAATTGGTCGCGCCGGTCGCTGAGCAGCGAGTTGCGCGCTTGCCAGGAGCCGAAGACGCCGATCAAGATCAGGCTGCACCAAAGAATGGCGATGACGGAAGCGAGTTTCTGATTGAGGGTACGCATTGAGCCGATCCGGATGACCGCGCCTCAGGGAGTAGGGCGCTTCTCCTGTATATCGGTATGCGATGCGCACTCGGGGATCGGTGGAAACCCTGAATGCGCTCAGTAGTAAACACATCGCCGCGCGGCGGCGCATGGCGCGGAAAAAAGCGTGCGCCGGAACTCAGGCGCACGCATTTCTAGAATGCATGCCGTGGCCGCATGCGCGGCGCACGGCGTCGGTTATGCCGCTTTCGTCGGCCCGGTCAATTGACCCGCGTAGCGCACGGCTTATTTAGCCGGCGAGCGTCGGGTAGTCGATGTAACCCGCGGGGCCGCTTGCATAGAACGTCTCCGGAATCGGCTGATTCAGCGGCGCGTTCAATTCGAAGCGGCGCGGCAGGTCCGCGTTCGCGATGAACAGCTTGCCCCACGCGATCGCGTCGGCCAGGCCTTCGTCCAGTGCGCGCTGCGCGCTTTCGAGCGTGAACTGTTCGTTGGCGATGTACGGGCCGCCGAAAATCTCCTTCAGCTTCGGGCCGATGGGTTCCTTCGTGAACGACTCGCGCGCGAACACGAAGGCGATCTTGCGGCGCCCCAGTTCGCGGGCGACATGGCCGAACGTGGCGAGCGGATCCGAATCGCCCATCGAGTGCGCGTCGCCGCGCGGCGCCAGATGCACGCCCACGCGCTGCGCGCCCCAGACGTCGATCGCAGCGTCGGTCACCTCGAGCAGCAGACGTGCGCGGTTTTCGATCGGGCCGCCGTAGGCGTCGGTACGCTGGTTCGTGCTGTCCTGCAGGAACTGGTCGAGCAGATAGCCGTTCGCGCCGTGGATTTCGACGCCGTCGAAGCCCGCCGCCTTCGCGTTTTCCGCACCCTTGCGGTATGCGGCCACGATCGCGGGGATTTCGTCGAGCGCGAGCGCGCGCGGCGTCACGAACGGGCGCTCCGGCCGCACGAGGCTCACGTGGCCGCCCGGCGCGATCGCGCTTGGCGCGACCGGCAGCGCGCCGTCGAGAAAGATCGGATCGGATACGCGGCCGACGTGCCACAACTGCATGAAGATACGGCCGCCCGCTTGATGCACGGCGTCCGTCACGATCTTCCAGCCTGCGACCTGTTCGTCCGACCAGATGCCGGGCGTGTCGGCATAACCGACGCCTTGCGGCGTGACCGACGTCGCTTCGCTGACGATCAGGCCCGCCGATGCGCGGTCGGCGTAGTAGCGCGCCATGAGTTCGTTGGGGACGCGCGCGGCGCCGGCGCGCGAGCGCGTCAGCGGCGCCATGACGATGCGGTTCGGAAGCAGCAGATCGCCGATGAGCAAGGGATCGAATAAGGACGGCATGAATATGACCTCTCAAAAATGGGCAGGAAACGCCCACGGGAATTCAACGCTGGAGAGCAAGCAGGCAGGCGCGATAGGATGCCGAGGCGGCGTGCGGCGCATTCACAGGCCGCTCTCCAACTGATCGAGAAACGCGCGGATCACGGCTTCGTTGCGCTGAAAGAAGGCCCATTGGCCGACGCGCGTCGACACGATCAAGCCCGCGCGCTGCAGCGTCGCCAGATGTGCGGAGACAGTCGATTGCGACAAATTGCAGCGCGCGTCGATTTGACCTGCGCAGACACCGTGATGAAACGGGTAGGTCTGCGTGCTGAAATACTTTTCCGGCTCCTTGAGCCAGGCCAGGATCTCGCGGCGCACGGGGTTGGCGAGCGCCTTGTGGATCGCGTCTATATCGAGCGGGGCGGAATGGGACATTGAATCAGCTCAGAAAAGCGGTTACGTGAATCGCTGTTTTGCGAAGTATATATCGAAGTTTTCCGATTTGCTTGGGCCTGCTACCCGGCAAAACGGCAAATCGCGGGCCCTATCGCAAAAAATATGTTGTGTTCGTGCAACTTTAAATTGTCTGACGCAGAAAATATGGCAGGCAAGCCCAAGTCTGCGACCCCATTGGAGGACGGAAAACTATATAAAAAACATAAGCTTACGCATAGCTAGCAGTTTTATTATTTCAGATTTCAGAATAGCTAATTTCCTTTCGGGTAGGTAGAGACCCTAGGTTTGGCCCCTAAACTGCGTCCCTAGAACAACACGGGCACGAGGCCACCGGCTCCGCGCCGGCGGTCGCTCCCGCAGCGCGTTCTGCGCTGGGTTCGGCAATAGGGCCATGCCCGCTTTTTGAAGGGAAATCTCATGAATAACAAGCTTCTCGTTGTTGCTGCAGCGGCAGCTGCTTCGTTCGCCACCGTTGCTCAAGCACAAAGCAGCGTCACGCTGTACGGCACGCTGGACGCCGGCATCACGTATCAAAGCAAGGTTGCGACGAGCACGAGCTCGACGAACAGCAAGGCTCGCTGGTCGGAAGGTAGCGGTATCGATCAAAGCTACTTCGGTCTGCGCGGTTCGGAAGATCTGGGCGGCGGTCTGCGCGCTCTGTTCACGTTGGAAAGCGGCGTGAACCTCGGTAACGGCGGCGCCGCTAACGACGGCCACCTGTTCAACCGTCAAGCTTATGTCGGTCTGTCGAGCAACTACGGCACGGTGACCCTGGGCCGTCAGTACGACGCCACCCAAGATTACCTGGCACCGCTGACCGCAACCGGCAGCTGGGGCGGCACGTACTTCGCGCACCCGGGCAACCTCGATAACCTGAGCACGAACGGCGGCTACTCGCTGAACAACACGATCAAGTACTCGAGCGCCAACATCTCGGGTCTGCAGTTCGGCGGCACGTACTCGTTCTCGAACAGCTCGCAGTTCTCGAACAACCGCGCGTACAGCGTCGGTGCTGCGTACCAGTTCCAAGGCCTGAAGCTCGGCGCGGCATTCGCCCAGTCGAACAACCCGGGCACCACGGACGGTGGCGCGATCACGGCGGATTCGGCCTTCACGGGCGCGGGCCGCAGCCGTGTGTACGGTGCGGGCGCGGGTTACTCGTTCGGTCCGGCTGAAGTCGCATTCGCATGGACGCAAAGCCGTGTCGACAACTCGGCATTCCTGAGTGCAGGTAACGTGCACACGAACAACTACGAAGTC
>CAUPOD010000367.1:0-3506 GCA_963512745.1 uncultured Burkholderia sp.
GCTTTCAGATGCTCGGTCAGGTAGTCGTTGACGGGGTTCGTCTTGAGCAGCACGACCTGATTCTCGATCAGCAGCTTTTGCAGTGCGTCGAGCGGCGAGATCGCGGCGATGTTGCCCGCACCCAGCACCAGCGCGACGTTGCCGCCGCGCTGGTTCACGGGCGTGTCGTACGCGCTCGCGACGTGTACGTCGAGATTGGCCTCGGTCACGCCGCGCCGCATCCACACCTCGGCCGAGACGCCCGACAACAGCAAACGGTCCCACGCCGAATTCGGCATCACCCGCAGCGCGAGCTGGCCGCTGCCGAGGTGCCGCGCCGGCAGATGCGCGAGAAACGACTTGCGATGCAGCGCGCCGAGCGTGCGGATGAAGCCGTTGCACGCGCTCATCAGCGCGTACGGGCCCGAGATCCATTCCTCGCCGGCCAGCGGCGAACCGGCCGGGATGCGCTTCTTGCGCGCGGCCGTCTCGGCCCAGCTCTCGGCCACCTGGTTCAACGCATCCTTGACGCGCTCGAGCAGCGCGATGCGCTCGGCCGCCGAGGTGCGCGCCCAAGCGTCCTTGGCCGCGTCGAGCGCATGCAGATCCGCATCGTAGGCGGCGCGCTCGTCCGCACTCAGCCCGGACTCAGTCAAGACTCGACTCATGGGCGATCTCCTCTTTCATTTGCATCGACGGATCGTGGCTGGACAGATAAGCGGCGCGGATCAGATCGGCCGCGCGCTCGGCGATCATGATGGTCGGCGCATTCGTATTGCCGCTGACGAGCGCGGGGATCACGGACGCATCCACCACGCGCAGGCCGCTCAGGCCGCGTACGCGGAGTTCGGGATCGACCACCGCCATCTCGTCGACGCCCATCTTGCAGGTGCCGACCGGGTGATAGATCGTGTCGGAACGCGCACGGATATGCGCCTCCCATTGCGCATCCGTCATGCCGTCCTGCACGCCGAACATCTCGCGATGACGGTAGTGCGCCAACGGCGCGCCCAGCAGGATCTCGCGCGTGAGCTTGGCGCCCTCGATCAGCGTCTTGAGGTCGCGTTCGTCCGACAGGAACTTGGGATCGATGCCGGGATCGGCAAGCGGATCGGCCGACTGCAGGAACACCTCGCCGCGCGAATACGGGCGCAGCGCGCAGACGTGGCACGAGAAACCGTAGCCCGGATGCAGCTTGCGCGCGTGATCGTCGACGACCGAGATCACGAAGTGGAGCTGAATGTCGGGCCGGTCGAGCGTGGGCGAGCTCTTGAGGAACGCGGCGCCCTCGGCGAACGGCGTCGCGATCATGCCCGTGCCGTCCTTGGCCCAGCGCGCGATATGCCCGAGCAGGCGTATCGAACCCGCGGCGCCGATGCCGAAATTGTCGGTGTCGCGGCTCTTGAACGACAGGATGAAGTCCAGATGGTCCTGCAGATTCTGCCCGACGCCGGGCAGCTCGTGCACCATCGGAATGCCGTGGCGCGTGATGTCCTCGGCACGCCCGACGCCCGACAGCTGCAGCAACTGCGGCGATCCGAACGCGCCGGCCGCGACGATGACTTCCCGGCGCGCCTTGACCTCGAATTCCTGGCCGTTCTGCAGGTATGCCACGCCGATCGCGCGCTTACCCTCGAACAAGATGCGGCTCGCGCGCACCTTGGTCAGCACCTTGAGGTTCGGGCGCTGCGCCTGCAGCGGATGCAGATACGCCGCCGCGGTCGAGCACCGTTCGCCGTTGCGCTTGCGGTCGTGAAACTGCGTGACTTGATAGAGGCCGACACCCTCGTTGTCGCCCGTGTTGAAATCCTCGCGCAGCGGGATGCCATGCGCCTCGGCCGCTTCGATGAACGCGAGCGTGACGGGGCGCGGGCTCTTCTGGTCCGACACGTGCAGCGGGCCATCGGCGCCGTGATACGCATCGGCGCCGCGCTCGTTGTTCTCGGCGCGCTTGAAATACGGCAACACCGATTGCCAGTCCCAGCCGTCGCAGCCGAGGTCGGCCCAGTTGTCGTAGTCCTGGCTCTGGCCGCGCACGTACAGCATCGCGTTGATCGCCGACGAGCCGCCGAGCGCGCGCCCGCGCGGCTGATAGCCCTTGCGCCCGTTGAGCCCGGCCTGCGGCACCGTGTTGAACGCCCAGTTGTTGATCTTGCCGTAGCCGGGCAGCATGCCCACCACGGCGGCCGGCGCGCGCACCATGATGCTGTCGCCACGGCCGCCCGCTTCGAGCAGGCAGACCGAGACGGCGGGATCTTCGCTGAGGCGCGAAGCCAACGTTGCACCGGCGGAACCACCGCCGACGATTACATAATCGAAAACCATTACGTTCTCCTATAAACCGCGATCTGCATCGACATCATAGGTCATGCGTGCGCGGTTAGCGTCCGGCGCCCACTGCCTCCCATTGGCGCGGATCGTAATTCGTCATGGCCCGCAGGCCGCTGCGCTGGCTCGCGCGCAGTGCGAGCGCACGTTCCTCGGGCGTCGCGAAGCGGCGGTCCCAATCGATGACCTTGGGCGTCATCAGGCTATGCCAGAGCGGCGGCACGAGCGTCAGGATGATCGTGGTCAGGTAGCCGCCGAGCATCATGGGCGCGTCGGGCAGCGGCATCAGGTCCTGATACGGCACTTCGCCCTGCGCGTGGTGATGGGAATGGCGGCTCAGGTTGAACATCGACCACGACGTGATGCGGCTATTGGTATTCCACGAGTGGCGCGGCTGCACGGGCTGCTCGGGCAGCCGCACGATGCCGTAGTGCTCCATGTAATTGACGATCTCGAGCAGCGCCTTGCCGACCAGTGCGACGACCGAGAAATACACGACGCCGATCCAGCCCGCCACGACCCAAGCGAGCGCCGCAAGCACCACGCTCATCGCCACCCCGCGCAAATACGCGTTATGCGGCGAGATCGGGCTCAGATGCTTGCGCGACAGGCGCTCGGCCTCGATCTTCCAGGCGCTCACGTTGCCCGTGAAGGTCGAGATCGCGATATGCGCATAGACGTTGCGGCCGCGCGGCGCCGTGGCCGGGTCATGCTCGGTCGAGACGTAACGGTGATGGCCGTACACGTGCTCGATCGCAAAGCCCGTGTCGTAACTGAACGCGAGCAGCCAGCGGCCGATCAGCAGCGAGATGGGGTCCCAAGTGCGGTGCGTGAGCTCGTGCGCCGTGACCGTGCCGAGCATGCCGATCATGAGCCCCGTCATGAGCACGGCCGACACGCGCGCGCCGATGCCCGACGCCGCACGCGCGGCGAGCAGGTCGTAGCCGGTCAGCTTGCCCGCGAACGCGCCGAAGCCGAAGGGATCGCCGGGCGCTACGCTCCACAGGAAGCAGAACACGATGACCGTGAGCAGCGGCAGCGCGAGCCACAGCTGCACCGTCAGAATCCACGGCTTGCGGAACTCCGGCGTCTTGACGTCGCCGCCCGAGAGCGCGTCGCCGCCCACGTAGAACGCGAGGATCGCGAGAAAGCCGAGCGTCGTATAGACGTTGCCCGCCAGCAGCGCGAGCGCGCTCGCG
>CAUPOD010000368.1:0-3491 GCA_963512745.1 uncultured Burkholderia sp.
GTCGGCGTAGTAGTTGCACGGCTGGTGGTGCGGCTGGAAGTTCGGCGTCGACAGATCCGCGCCGTAGATCCCGCCCGACGTGCCGCTCTGGCCGGCTTGCAGTGCCTGGCCCCAAGCGCCGCCGTACCACGCCCACGACACGCCCGCGTTGGTCAGCAGGTCGCCGATGTTTTGCGCGGTCTGCGGCGGCAGCGTCGATGCATTCGAGGGATCGGCCAGATTCTTGTCGCCGCCGGAGGCCGGCGCGTTCCCGCTCGGCTGGTACGGCGGCTGCATCGTGTTGATCGCGAAGCCGTCCGGCGTCAGCGCGCCGTCGTTCACGAACTTGGGCGGCCCCGACAACGCCGATGCCGGCGAGTTCGACGCGACCGCCAGCGATTTGCCGTCCGGATTCACGACCGCGATCTTGCCGGCCGCCGGGCTCGCGGCGGCGTTCGGGTAAACCGGCGCGCACGCGCAAATCAGATATTGGTGGTTCAGGAACGAACCGCCGAACGCACCCATGAAGAAATTGTCGGCGAGCACGTACTGCTTGGCGACGTTCCACAGCGGCAGCTTGGCGGGATCCGGCGTGTAGTGGCCCATCGTCAGGCCGCCGGCATCGGTCCAGGCAGCGTACATATCGTTCTTGCCGCCGTCGATTTGCATTTGATCCTGGTAGAAACGATGCACGATATCGCGCGTGGCCAGGTTCATCGGCGTGTTGAAGCCCTTCGGATCGTCGATCGCGAACGGAGCGTTCGGCAGGTTGGCGGTCTGCGCCTCGGTCACGGCCGGCGTCACGCCGGCACCCGTGAGGCCGCCCCAGACTTTCGGCAGCGTCGCCAGCGTCGAACCGTCGCGATCCTTTTGAACCGAATTCGCGGCCGTGGCGTTCTGCAAGCCGTTTGCACCCGGGAACGAACCGTACAGGTTGTCGAAGCTGCGGTTCTCCGCATAGATGACCACGACGGTCTTGACCGACGCCAGCGTCGGCGTGCTGCCGCTGCCGGCCGACGAGGATTTGGCGGAGTCGTTCACCCCGTCTCCGTTGCAAGCGGCGAGGCTAAAGGCCGCGGCAAGGGCGATCGGCGTGAGGCGGAACCAGGTGCTTTTCATTAACGGTCTCTCTTTTTTCGCAGGGGGGACGAAGCGCTCGGGACGGCGAGGCGTGCGGGTGCACGGAAAAGACAAACGCCGCGTTTCCATGCGCATTCTGGTTTCGCCGTTTGACAGGAATATGTAGGTAATATTTAGAAATTATTTCGACCCCGATTCACGCGCCTGTAATCGACTCGACATAAGCTCGCGCCTCACTTCCACGCGCCAGCTAAACGGATGATCCTCAGCACCTCCCGCCTTTCCATGCGCGCCGTCGCCGGGCTGTCGTTACTCTTGGCCGCCCTCGCCGGCTGCGATTCGCGCCACGCGGCGAGCGCCGCGCAGACCATGCCGGCCGCACAAGCCGCCCCCGCAAGCCAACCGCTCGTCGCGCCCGAAACTCAGCCGCAGACGCGCGCGCAGGTGTTTGCCGGCGTAAAGCGCATGACCGCGCTGGGCCAGACGCTGTTCTTCGATCCGTCGCTGTCGGGTTCGGGCAAGCTGGCATGCGCGTCGTGCCATAGTCCGCAGCACGCATTCGGGCCGCCCAACGCGCTGTCCGTTCAACTCGGCGGCGACGATCTGCACCGCATGGGTTATCGAGCGGCCCCTTCCGTCAAATATCTGCAGGTGATTCCGCCGTTCTCCGAGCACTATCACGACTCCCCGGACGAAGGCGACGAAAGCGTCGATGCCGGCCCGACAGGCGGCCTCACGTGGGACGGCCGCGTCGATACGCGCGCCGCGCAAGCGCGCATTCCGCTGACCTCGCCGGTCGAGATGAACAGTTCGCCGGCGCAAGTCGCACACGCGGTGCGCGCGGCGCCCTACGCCGCCGAATTCCGCACGGTGTTCGGCGCGAAGGTGCTCGACAACGACCAGTCCGCGTTCGACGCCGTGCTGCGCGCGCTCGATACGTATCAGCAAACGCCGGAGATCTTCGCGCCGTACACGAGCAAGTACGACGCGTATCTGGCCGGACACGCGCAACTCACGCCGGCCGAGCTGCACGGTTTGAAGCTGTTCAACGACGAAAAGAAAGGCAATTGTGCGAGCTGCCACCTGAGCCAGCGCACGCTCGACGGCGGACCGCCCCGGTTCAGCGACTTCGGGCTGATCGCGATCGGCGTGCCGCGTAACCGCGCCCTGCCCGTCAATCGCAATCCGAGGTTCTACGATCTAGGCGCTTGCGGCCCCGCGCGCACGGATCTGAAAGGCCGCGACGAGTACTGCGGCATCTTCCGCACGCCGTCGCTGCGCAACGTCGCGACGCGCCGGACCTTCTTCCACAACGGGATCTATCATTCGCTCGAAGACGTGATGCACTTCTACGTCGAGCGCGACATCCATCCGGAGAAGTTCTATCCGACCGTGCACGGCAAAGTGCAAAAATTCGACGACCTGCCGCCGCAGTACTGGAAAAACGTCAATACCGAGCCGCCATTCGACCGCAAGCCCGGCGACAAGCCGGCACTGAACGAAGCGGAGATCAAGGACGTGATCGCGTTCCTCGGCACGCTGACGGATGGATACCGGCCGGCCGCGCAACCGGCCGCACCGGCGGCAGGCAAAGCGCAAAACTAAAAAAGCCCCCGCCTCGCTAAGGCGAAGCGGGGGCGCGATTTGCGCGCAGTCGGCCTCGACAGGCCGGCCGCTCAGGCTGCCGCGGCCTGCCGGTCTTCTTCGGCGTCGGCCGAGCTGCGGATCAGGTACTCGAACGAACCGAGCGCGGCCTTCGCGCCGTCGCCCGCGGCGATCACGATCTGCTTGAACGGCACCGTGGTCGCGTCGCCCGCGGCGAACACGCCGGGCACCGAGGTTTGGCCCTTCGCATCGACTTCGATCTCGCCGTGCTTCGACAGCGCGAGCGTGCCCTTGAGCCACTCGGTATTCGGCACGAGGCCGATCTGCACGAACACGCCTTCGAGTTCGACCTTGTGCGAGGCGCCGCCGACGCGATCCTTATAGACGAGGCCCGTGACCTTCTGGCCGTCGCCCTCGATCTCCGTGGTCTGCGCATCGGTATGCACGGTCACGTTCGGCAGGCTGCGCAGCTTGCGCTGCAGCACTTCGTCGGCGCGCAGTTGCGAGCCGAATTCGAGCAGCGTGACATGGCTCACGATCCCGGCGAGATCGATCGCCGCTTCGACGCCCGAGTTGCCGCCGCCGATCACGGCCACGCGCTTGCCCTTGAACAGCGGGCCGTCGCAGTGCGGGCAGTACGCCACGCCCTTGTTGCGGTATTGTTGTTCGCCCGGCACATCGACGGTGCGCCAGCGCGCGCCGGTCGCCAGGATCACGCTGCGCGCCGCGAGCGTCGCGCCGCTTTCGGTTTCGACTTCGATGAGCTTGCCCGGCTTCAGCTTGAGCGCGCGCTGCGCGTTCATGATATCCACTTCGTACACGCGCAC
>CAUPOD010000369.1:0-3475 GCA_963512745.1 uncultured Burkholderia sp.
GGCGTTCGCGGCGGCCAAGCTCGCGCGCGTGGGCCCGCATCTGCCCGACCGCGCCACCCTCGACACGCTCGCGGCGCAAGTCCGCTCGAGCACCTTCAGCGTGGCCGCGCCGCAGCGGCCCGCCACTCCCCATCAAGCCGTGTGAAACCGAGAGAATCATGGACAAGCTGATTGGACTGGTCGCGTCCCCCACCCAGAGCGCGGCGCCGCTGGTCGCGGCGCAGGCGCTGACCCGTGCCGCGCAGAAACGCGGCGCCTCGTTCGCGCTCGAAACGCGCAGCGCGCTCGGCGTGCAGAACCCGCTGACCCAGGAACAGATCGACGGCGCGCACGCGGTGCTGATCGCGGCCGACGGCGACCACGCGCTCGAAGCAGCCGCGTTCGCGGGCAAGCCCGTCTATCGGGTGTCGCTCGACGAGGCGATCCGCGAGGCCGACGGCGTGTTCGCGCGCGCGATGGACGGTGCCGCGGCTGCGTCAGCCAAAGGCTCCCCCGCGTCTGCCGCGGCGCATGCGACCGGCGGCACACCGGCGAAAGACGCCGCGGCCGCTCAAAAATCGGGCCCGCTGAAGATCGTCGCGATCACGTCGTGCCCGACCGGCATCGCGCATACGTTCATGGCGGCCGAAGGCTTGGCCCAGGGCGCGAAGGCGCTCGGCCACGAGATTCACGTCGAGACGCAGGGCTCGGTCGGCGCGCAGAATGCGCTGACACCAGCGCAGATCGCGGCCGCCGATCTCGTCGTGATCGCGGCCGACACGCAGGTGGACCGCAGCCGCTTCGGCGGCAAGCGCCTCTACGCGACGGGCACCAAGGGTGCGATCGGCAAGGGCGCCGCGCTGATCGAGACGGCGATCCGCGAGGCGCGCGTCGAAGGGGCGGCCGGTGCGGCGGCCGTGGCCGCTTCGTCGGAAGCGCTGATCGATCAGGTGGCCGCCGCCAAGAAAAAGCGCGCCGGGAGCGCCTCGGGCGTCTATAAGCACCTGATGACGGGCGTGTCGTACATGCTGCCGTTCGTCGTCGCGGGCGGCCTGCTGATCGCCGTCGCGTTCGCGCTGGGCGGCATCTACGCGTTCGACGACGCGCACAAGGGCACGCTCGCGTGGTCGCTGTTCCAGATCGGCGCGAAATCCGCGTTCGCGTTGATGGTGCCGATCCTGTCCGGCTACATCGCGTATTCGATCGCGGACCGGCCCGGCATCACGCCCGGCATGGTCGGCGGCATGCTCGCCGCGAGTCTCGGCGCGGGCTTCATCGGCGGCATCGTGTCGGGTTTTCTGGCCGGCTACACGGCGCTCTTCATCAGCCGCCAGCTCAAGCTGCCCCGCAATCTCGAAGGGCTCAAGCCGGTGCTGATCATTCCGCTGTTCTCGACGCTCGTGGTCGGCCTGCTCATGATCTACGTGGTGGGCACGCCTGTCGCGCACGCGCTGCAGGCGCTCGAGGCATGGCTGCGTTCGATGCAGACCGGCAGCGCGCTCACGCTCGGCCTGCTGCTCGGCGCGATGATGGCGTTCGACATGGGCGGCCCCGTCAACAAGGCCGCCTATGCGTTCAGCACGGGGCTGATCGCGAGCCAGGTCTATACGCCGATGGCTGCCGTGATGGCCGCGGGCATGACGCCGCCGCTCGGCATCGCGCTCGCGACCTTCGTGTTCCGCAACCGCTTCACGTTCGACGAGCGCGAGGCCGGCAAGGCCGCCGCCGTGCTCGGCATCTCGTTCATCACCGAGGGCGCGATTCCGTTCGCGGCGCGCGATCCGCTGCGCATCATTCCGGCCTGCATGATCGGCTCGGCGCTCACGGGCGCGATCTCGATGGCGTCCGGCGTCGAATTGAAGGTGCCGCATGGTGGTATCTTCGTGCTGCCGATCCCGAACGCCGTCACGCATCTCGGCATGTACGTGGTGGCGCTCGCGGTAGGCACCGTCGTCACGGCCCTGGCCGTGGGCATTCTCAAGCGGCCCGTCGCCGAAGCGGCGTCCGCGCCGGCGACGGCCTGACCGCTCGCGGGGGGGCGGCAGCCGAGGCCTGCGCCGGCGGGGCGCTTCGAGTGTCCCGGCCGGCAGCCCACGCCGGCAGCCCCCTTTAAGCATCTATGATCGCCGCACAACTGAAAGCATTCTTCATGGTGGCCCGCTTGGGCAGTTTCACGCAGGCGGCCAAGCAGCTGGGCCTGAGCCAGCCCACCGTCACCGCGCAAGTCCGCGCGCTCGAAGCCGCGTATCGGGCCGAACTGTTCTATCGCGGCGGCCGGCGCCTGGCGCTCACGGATCTCGGCGTGCAGCTCATGCCGATGGTCAGCGCGCTGCTGGGCCAAGAAGCCGAGATCGATTTTTTCTTGCGCAACGGCAGCGCAATCGGCGGCAGTCTGCAGATCGGCGCGACAGGGCCGTATTACGTGCTCGGCGTCGTCGACCGCTTTTGCCGCCGCTATCCGCGCGTCGCGGTCGGCCTGTCCATGGGCAATTCCGCGCAGATGCTCGAAGCATTGGAGGAGTACCGCGTCGACGTCGCGTCGTCGTCGCATTGCGTGGACGATGCGCGGTTCCTGCGCGTCGAACTTGCGCGCGATCCGCTCGTGCTCGTCGTGCACCGCGACCATGCGCTCGCCGCGCAGCGCGAAGTGCCCGTCGCCGCGCTTGCCGCGTGCCGGCTGCTGCTGCGCGAACCCGGCTCCGTCACGCGCACGACGACCGAACGCATGCTCGCCGACGCGGGCGTCGAACCCGCGTCCGTTCTCGAGATCGGCAGCCGCGAATCGATTCGTCAGGCGATCCTGCTCGATATGGGCGTGAGCGCGATGCCGAGAGGCGAGGCACCCGAGCATCCGGCGCTGCGCGTGCTCGCGTTGGCCGGAGACGCGCCGGTCATGAGCGAATATCTGTACTGCCTGCAGGAGCGGCGCGACGCGCGCCTGATCGCGGCGTTCCTGGCCGAGGCGGCAGCGCCCGCAGCTTGACGCGCCTCCGCAAAATCGGCCGATGACCGCATCGGCGGTTTTGCGGTCCGTGCCATATGCGCTACTTGTGCGGCCGCTATAGTGCGGGCTCGCCTATCCGCCGAGAGCCGAGTTCGCACGTGACCGCGCCGTCTTGTTCCGTTTCGACGCAAGCCCCGCATCGAGACATGCATAAAAGCCCACGCTTCGACGTCGCCGTGGTCGGCGCCGGCATCGTCGGGCTGGCGGTTGCGCTCGCGGCGGCGCGCAAAGGCAAGCGCGTGGCCGTGTTCGAGCGGCATGCGCAGGCCACCGGCGCTTCGATCCGCAACTTCGGCTTCGTCACCGTGACGGGCCAGGAAGCCGGCGCGCACTGGGCGCGCGCGATGCGCAGCCGCGACGTCTGGCACGAGATCGCGCCCGCGGCCGGCATCGAGATCGTGCAGCGCGGACTCGTTCTGCCCGCGCGGCGCCGCGAGGCCTGCGACGTGCTCCACGCCTTCCTCGCCACGCCGATGGGCGCCGGCTGCAAGC
>CAUPOD010000370.1:0-3463 GCA_963512745.1 uncultured Burkholderia sp.
CGCGAAGCCGACCTAGCGAACGCCACCGTCACACTCAGCGTCGAACAGTTCGGCGCGCTCGCCGCCGACGCCGTCGCGTTGAGCGGCGTGCCGGGCTTCGGCCTGCTGGCCGGGCGGCGCCTCACGCCGAGCACGCACGGCGTGGTGGGCCTGGCCGCGGGCGCGAGCGGCTCGATCAAGGAAGCGATGGAAATCTCGGTGCGCTACCTGGGCCTGCGCACGCCGTTGGTGGCGATGGATACGCGCGTCACGCGCACGCATCTCGAAGTCCGCATCGAACCCGCGCTCGGGCTCGGCGCCGCCGCGCCCGCGATCGCCGAAATGGCCGTGCTGGCCATGAAGAACATCGCCGACGATAAAACGCTGCAGCAGAGCGCGTGCAGCGCCGTGCAGTTCGCGTTCGCCGAACCGCCGCACGCGCAGCTCGCGCGCGACATCCTCGGCTGCGAGGTGCGCTACGCGCAGCCGTGGACGGCCCTTAAGTTCCCGCTGCCCGTCGCCGAGCGCGCGGCCTCGCGGCACGATGCGCTCGTGCTCGCCGAGGCGCTGCGCATCTGCGGCGCCGAATTGAAGAACCTGCAACTGAACACCACCGTGCGCGCCAAGCTCGAACGGCTGATGCTCGAGCGCAAGCCCGCGTTCCCGCCGCTCGAAGCGTGCGCGCGGCTGCTCGGCATGACGCCGCGCACGCTGCACCGGCGCCTGATGGACGAAGGCACGTCGTACAGCGAGGTGCTCGATTCGGTGCGCCACCGCATTGCGCGCGAGTGCCTGAAGGTCGAGCGCCTCAGCGTCAAGGAAGTCGCCTACCTGCTCGGCTACAACGACGTGTCGAATTTCCGGCGCGCGTTCAAGCGCTGGGAAGGAGAAGCACACTTGACGCATTAGGCCCGGCTGCACCGGAAACTGTACCTTTCAGGCCTTGATCGGACTGTATGCCTAGGTCCACTGCTCCCCGCACTACTCTAACGGCGCGGGCATCCGTCCGGATGCCTGCCAGCCCGAACAGAACAGAAGCCGCCGCTCATTCGCCGATCGTGAACCCCATAGACCTCTCCAGCCGCCCCGCAGCAACGGGTTCCGCACTCACGCTCGACCGCCTCGACCGGCCGCTGCGCGACCTGCGCCTGTCGGTCATCGATCAGTGCAATTTCCGTTGCACCTATTGCATGCCGCGCGAAATCTTCGACGCGGACTACGAATTCCTGCCGTCCTCGCAATGGCTGTCGTTCGAGCAGATGGTCAAGCTCGCGCGCGCGTTCGCGTCGCTCGGCGTCGAAAAGATCCGCATCACGGGCGGCGAGCCGCTGCTGCGCCGCGGCCTCGAAAACCTCATCGAAGCGCTGACCCGCGTACCGACTGCGACCGGCAAGCCGCTCGAAATCGCGCTCACGACCAACGGTTCGCTGCTGGCCGCCAAGGCGCGCACGCTGCGCGAAGCGGGCCTCGACCGCGTCACGGTCAGCCTCGACGCGCTCGACGACGCCCTGTTCCGCCGCATGTCGGGCACCAATCAGCCGGTCAAGCGCGTACTCGACGGCATCGACGCGGCGCTCGCCGCCGGTTTCGAGCAAGTCAAGGTCAATACCGTGGTCGAGCGCGGCGTCAACGACGGCCAGATCCTGCCGCTGGTCCGCTACTTCAAGGACCGCGACGTCACGGTGCGCTTCATCGAATACATGGACGTCGGCGGCGCGAACGCGTGGTCGAACGCGACCGTGCTGACCGCGCGCGAGACGCGCGAACTCATCGAAACCGAGTTCCCGCTCGTGCCGGTCGAGACACGCAACCCGAGCGCCACGGCCGTCAATTACCGCCATGCCGACGGCGGCGGCGAAGTCGGCTTTATCGCGAGCGTATCGCAGCCGTTCTGCGGCGACTGTTCGCGCGCGCGTGTGTCGGTCGACGGCCAGCTGTATACGTGCCTGTTCGCGACGCACGGCACCGACCTGCGCCCGTGGCTCAGCGAGGCGGCCTCCGCCGAACAGCTGGCCGAGGCCGTGAAAGCCCAGTGGCTGCGCCGCGACGATCAATACTCCGAACAGCGCGGCGCGCGGCGCGAGGCGAAATCGGGCAAGCACTACCCCACGGTGATGATGTCGCGCGTCGGCGGCTGACATCGCGGCGTCAAGTGCGCGCGTCATGTTATGGTCGGCCTGGCGCCGGCGGCGATCCCGCGGCGAACTTTACGGGCCGCTTAACTGCACATAGAATTGGGCGGTTAGTTTTTCGGCTACGCTATTCGCCGCGGTCCATCCATTGACGTTATTGCGCCACGCCGCGGCAATCACCAACCACGCTCCATGCCAATCGACACGCCCCAACCCCAATCCGTCGCCACTCCCGCCCTGCGCTACGCGATCTTCATGGTCGCCACCATCAACGACGGCGAGCTCCATGCCGCCACCATCCGCGACTGGTGCTCGAACGTCGCCGCGCTGGTCCGCTCGGTCGGCCACCGCGTCCCGGCCGGCAACCTGTCGTGCGTCGTCGGCTTCGGCTCCGGCGCCTGGGACAAGCTGTTCGGCGCGCCGCGCCCGGCCGCGCTGCACACGTTCGAACCGATCGTCGGCGGCGACGGCAACCGCGTCGCGGTTTCGACACCCGGCGACATGCTTCTGCACTTGCGCGCCGAATCGATGGATCTGTGTTTCGAGCTGGCCAAGCATCTGATCGACCAGCTTGAAGGCGCGGTCACGGTCGTGGACGAGGTGCACGGCTTCCGCTACTTCGACAACCGCGCCATGATCGGCTTCGTGGACGGCACCGAGAACCCGAGCGGCCAGGACGCGGTCCACTTCACCGTGATCGGCGACGAGGACGAGCCGTTCGCGGGCGGCATCTACGTGCTGACCCAGAAATACCTGCACGACATGGACGGCTGGAACAAGCTGTCGGTCGAAACGCAGCAGAACATCATCGGCCGCACCAAGACCGACGACATCGAACTGCCCGCCGCCGTCAAGCCGAGCAACTCGCACAGCTCGCTGACCACGCTCGACGACGACGGCATCGAAATCAAGATCCTGCGCGACAACATGCCGTTCGGCCGCCCCGGCACGGGCGAGTTCGGCACGTTCTTCATCGGTTACGCGCGCTCGCCCGAACCGATCGAACAGATGCTGCGCAACATGTTCATCGGGCGCCCGCCCGGCAACTACGACCGCCTGCTCGACTACAGCCGCGCCGTGACCGGCAACCTGTTCTTCGTGCCTTCGGCCGACCTGCTCGAGGAGCTCGCCGAGCGCGAACCGCAGGCCCGGTCCGACGCATCGGCGCCCCACGCATCGGCGCCGGAGGCAGCGGAATCGTCTCACCATGAAGAGCCGTCGGCT
This sequence comes from uncultured Burkholderia sp., assembly GCA_963512745.1. Taxonomy (GTDB): domain Bacteria; phylum Pseudomonadota; class Gammaproteobacteria; order Burkholderiales; family Burkholderiaceae; genus Burkholderia. The sequence continues at coordinate 3,336 of CAUPOD010000370.1, forward strand.
TACGGCTCGCTGAAGATCGGCTCACTCAAAGGAACGCGTCAATATGGATAATTTGCATCGCAAACTTGCCCCCGTCTCGCACGAAGCCTGGGAACAGATCGAGCAAGAGGTGGCACGCAAGTTCAAGC
>CAUPOD010000371.1:0-3456 GCA_963512745.1 uncultured Burkholderia sp.
CCTCCGGGGAGTACCCCTACCCTGGCCTTAGCTTGATATGCCTCAAAAATCTACACCCACCGTTCACTTCCTCCTCCACGTATTACCACCTCCCTCTTCTTTCCTCGCCTTGACTTCTTCCTCCCTTTGAACCGCGAGCGGTAAGACCGAAGGGAAGCGGTTTAGGTTTGGAGGCTAGGTTTATAGGGCAATTGAAGCGCTAGGATGGGGAGGGGTGTTCGCTGGAGGCAACCGTAAGCGAACACCCCCACCCGTCCTCCCAAGTTTGAACTTGCCCTTGGTTTTATCCAGCGGCCCCCAATATCGAGAATCCCTATACCGGGCGTCCCTATACCGGGCGTCCCCAATTGCACGTTTCATGGAAACTCGCTATATTCCCCGGCATGGCGATCTTCTCGATTCCTTCTCTATTCCCTCTAGCCGGTGCGCGACTACGCGCGCTAGCGCTCCTATCGCGCTGAATTTCCCGCGCCCTCCGTTCGCACCCTCGTTTCATCGCAGTAAGCCGGCGGCGGCGCATGCGCCCGAATTGCAAGCCTCGCGCTTGATATTGTCCCGAACTGCAGCCAAAAACCCAATCTGGAGCCCCTCATGGCCGACAAGCTGATCATTTTCGACACGACCTTGCGTGACGGCGAGCAATCGCCCGGCGCCTCGATGACCAAGGAAGAGAAAATCCGTATCGCCAAGCAGCTGGAACGGCTCAAGGTCGACGTGATCGAAGCGGGTTTCGCGGCCAGTTCGAACGGCGATTTCGACGCGATCCACACCATCGCCTCGCAGATCAAGGATAGCACCATCTGCTCGCTCGCGCGCGCCAACGACAAGGACATCCAGCGCGCGGCCGACGCGCTGAAGCCGGCCGAGAGCTTCCGCATCCATACGTTCATCGCGACCTCGCCGCTGCACATGGAAAAGAAGCTGCGCATGACGCCCGACCAGGTGTTCGAGCAGGCGCGCATGGCCGTGCGCTTCGCGCGCAAATTCACCGACAACATCGAGTTCTCGCCCGAAGACGGCAGCCGTTCGGAACTGGATTTCCTGTGCCGCGTGATCGAGGCCGTGATCGCCGAGGGCGCGACCACCATCAACATCGCCGATACGGTCGGCTACGGCGTGCCCGAGCTGTACGGCCAGCTGGTCAAGACGCTGCGCGAGCGGATCCCCAATTCGGACAAGGCGATCTTCTCCGTGCATTGCCACAACGATCTCGGCATGGCCGTGGCGAACTCGCTGGCCGGCGTGCAGATCGGCGGCGCGCGTCAGGTCGAGTGTACGATCAACGGCCTCGGCGAGCGCGCCGGCAATACGTCGCTCGAAGAGATCGTGATGGCCGTGCGCACGCGCAAGGACTATTTCGGTCTCGACCTCGGCATCGACACGACCCAGATCGTGCCGGCCTCCAAGCTCGTTTCGCAGATCACCGGTTTCGTCGTGCAGCCGAACAAGGCCGTGGTCGGCGCGAATGCGTTCGCGCACGCGTCGGGCATTCACCAGGACGGCGTGCTCAAGGCGCGCGACACCTATGAAATCATGCGCGCCGAAGACGTGGGCTGGACCGCGAACAAGATCGTGCTCGGCAAATTGTCGGGCCGCAACGCGTTCAAGCAGCGCCTGCAGGAGCTCGGCCTGTCGCTCGACAGCGATGCCGAGCTGAACGCCGCGTTCTCGCGTTTCAAGGAGTTGGCCGACCGCAAGGCAGAGATCTTCGACGAGGACATCCTGGCGATCGTCAATGAAGGCGAGGCAGGCGTCGCGCAGGCGCACGAGCATTTCAAGTTCGTGTCGCTGGCCCAGCACTCGGAAACCGGCGAGCAGCCGCAAGCGAAAGTCCGCTTCGTCGCCGAGGGCGAGGAGATCACGGCCGAGGCGCGCGGCAACGGTCCCGTGGACGCGACCTTCAACGCGATCGAGAGCGAGGTCGGCAGCGGCGCCGAGCTGCTGCTGTACTCGGTCAATGCGATCACCACGGGCACGCAGGCGCAGGGCGAGGTGACCGTGCGCCTGTCGAAGGGCGGCCGGATCGTCAACGGCGTGGGGACCGATCCCGACATCGTCGCGGCTTCGGCCAAGGCGTACTTCGCGGCGTTGAACAAGCTGCAGTCGAACGCGGACAAGCTCAATCCGCAGCTTTCGTAAAAGGGGCACGGGCGCGGAGACCCTATCCCGCGCCCGTCCACCATCACCGTCTCATTGCGCGTGCGGCCCGTGCATCACCCAGTGCCGCGCGCTGTTTCGCTCCCGGCGCGGCTGCCGCCGAAACTCCACCGTCATCCCGCGCGCGGGCGCCCGCGCGATGAATGCGTCGAGCAGTTCCTGCACGTCGTGATCGATGTAGTCGGCGCGCGTCGCGTCGATCGTCACCTCCGCGTGTTCGGGAATCTGCGCGAGCAGATGCTTGACCTTCACCTTGCCCAGGAACCAGACATCCTTGCGGAACGTGAGCAGGTAATGATCCCCGTGATGCGCGAGCGTCATCGGGCTGCGCAGGTTCGCGAGCGCGATCGCGGCGATGCTGGCCGCGAGACCCGCCGCGATGCCGAACAGCAGATCGACCGCGAGCACGCCGCCGATCGTCGCCACGAACGGCAGGAACGCGCCGAGCCCCTGTTTGGCGACCGAGATGAACAGTTTCGGTTTCGCGAGCTTCGCGCCGGTGTGGATCAGGATCGCGGCGAGGCTCGCGAGCGGAATCAGGTTGAGCACGCCGGTCAAGGCGAACACGCTGGCCAGCAACAGGAGCGCATGCACGACCGTGGACAGACGCGAGCGCGCGCCGGCTTCGACGTTGACGGCGCTGCGCACGATCACCGACGTGATCGGCAAGCCGCCGAGCGCGCCCGCGAGCACGTTGCCGACGCCTTGCGCCTTCAGCTCGCGATTCGGCTGCACGGGGCGGTGCAGCGGATCGATCTGTTCGACCGCTTCGAGGCTCAACAGCGTTTCGAGGCTCGCGATCACGGCCAGCGCGAGTGCGACACGCCAGACGTCGGGGTTCAGCAATTGACTGAAGTGCGCGCCGAAATCGGGACGTTCGAGCGCGCCGCCGAGCGCTGCGAGCGAATCGAGCGCGGGCAATGCGACGCGCTGCTCGACCGCAATCCCGAGATGCGGAGAGAAGTGCGCGAGTACCAGCGTCGCGGCAATGCCGAGCATGACCACGGCGAGCGGTCCGGGCAGCACGCGCACGATCGCATAGCGCCGCAGCGCGCGCGTGTCCCAGGCCGCGAGCAGCACCAGCGACACGGCTGCGATCGCCGTGGCGACCATGGCGGCCGGCCCGAACGCGTGGTCCGCGCCGAAGCCGTTCATGCCGAGCGCGAACGGCAGTTGCTTGAAGATCAGGAGCAGGCCGATCGCGGCCAGCATCCCCTTGATCACCGATGAAGGGATATAGGCTGCGAAGCGTCCCGCGCGCAGCACGCCGAAGCCGAACTGAAGTACGCCGGCCAGCAG
>CAUPOD010000372.1:0-3454 GCA_963512745.1 uncultured Burkholderia sp.
GCGTGAGCCTGTCGGACCTGTCGGCGAACCTGCTGTCGCTGGGCTCGTCGAGCAACGACGACATCGACCTGCCGCACGTCAACGCGATCCGCACCGCGCTCAAGGACGGCACGCTGCAGATCGACGCGTCGAAAATCGCCGACGGCGTGCTGAAGACCGCGCGCGACTTGCTGAAAACGCCGCGGCAGGACTAAGGGACTGCGCGGCGCCACCCCGGCCCCGTGCGGGCCGGATCGAGACACTACGGGAACCACGCCATGAGAGACGAATTGCTGGCCACGGTCGACGACGAACACGCGACGGTCGAAGCGTTCGCCTCCCTGCTCGCGATCGAGGCCAAGGCGCTCACCGCCGTCTCGCCGGATGCGACGCTGCCCGTGCTGATCGACCGCAAACAAAGCCTGATCGACAAGCTCGCCGCGCTCGAGAAGCAGCGCGACGCGCAGTTGATCGCGCAAGGCCTGCCGTCCGGCAAGCTCGGCATGGATCAAGCCACGGGCCGCGACGCGCGGCGCGCGAGCCGCTGGCGCCTGCTGCAGCGCGCGACCGAGCGCGCGCGCCAGGCCAACGCCAACAACGGGCTGCTGATCCGCATCCGCATGGATTACAACGCGCGCACGCTCGCGGTGCTGCGCGCGGTGCCGGAGCGCACGGGGTTTTACGGGCCCGACGGGCGCGTCTAAGCGGCGCGCCGAGCGCCAAGCGCTTCCGTCGCGCGAACCAAATCACCAGTTACTTGCCGCATGCCGCGGCGTACTTGCGCAATGTTTCGCACGACGGGGCGTGCCGCCCCGATGCCGGCGAGCGCTCGTTCGGCCCGCATCTCGGGGGCCGCGAGCATCCGCGCACGCAGTGCCTCATGCGTCGGCATTTCGCAACTCCCGCTCCACCGCCTCGACACGCGCACGCTGCACGGCCTCGCGGATCTTCTCGGGCTGTCCCGCGCATGCCGCCGCGGCCGCGCCCGCATCGACGGCGCGCGCCGCCGCGAGCGCAAGCCGGAGCCGCTCGGCTTCCGGAAACGGATGCTGCTCGAACCCCAGCCGCCCGCGCAGATCGGCCTCGCCGGCCTGCAGGAATTCGGCGAAGCGGGCCGGCTTGCGCAGCGCGTCCGCGCGTTCGAGCAAGCGCAGCAGCGCCGCCGCGCCCATCTGCATCACGCTGTGCAGCACGCCGTGCTCGCGCGCGACGAGCAGCGCCAGATCGCGGCAGTCGTGCGGCACGCGCAGCCGCTCGCACAGCGGCTTGATCAGCTCCACGCTGCGGCCTTCGTGGCCGATATGGCGCGGCAAAATTTCGCTCGGCGTCGTGCCCTTGCCGAGATCGTGCGTGAGCGCCGCGAAGCGCACGGGCAGGCTGTACCCCTGCGCGGCCGCGTAATCGATCACCATCATCACGTGCACGCCCGTATCGACCTCGGGATGGTAGTCCGCGCGCTGCGGCACGCCCCACAGCGCCGCGACCTCGGGCAGGATGCGGTCGAGGGGGCCGCACGCGCGCAGCACCTCGAACATTCGCGACGGGCGCGTCTCCATCAGGCCGCGCGCGATTTCCTGCCACACGCGCTCGGGCACCAGCGCATCGACCTCGCCCGCCGCCGTCATGCGCCGCATCAGCTCGAGCGTCTCGGGCGCGACGCTGAAATCGGGAAAGCGCGCCGCGAAACGCGCGAGGCGCAGGATGCGCACCGGGTCCTCGACGAACGCGTCGCCCACGTGCCGGAAGCGCTTCGCGCGCAGATCGTCCTGGCCGCCGTACGGATCGATCACGGGGCCCGTCAATTCGCCGTCGGGCCCGAGCGCCTGCGCCATCGCATTGACGGTCAGGTCGCGCCGCGCCAGATCCTCTTCGAGCGTGACGTCGGGCGCGTAGTAGAACTGGAAGCCGTGATAGCCGGCCGCGGTCTTGCGCTCGGTGCGCGCGAGCGCGTATTCCTCGTGCGTGCGCGGATGCAGGAACACCGGGAAATCGCGGCCCACGGGCTTGAAGCCGCGCCCCGCCATCTGCTCGGGCGTCGCGCCGACCACGACATAGTCGCGGTCCTGCACGGCCTCGCCGAGCAATGCGTCGCGGATCGCGCCGCCGACCACATATACGTTCATCGGCACACCTTGTATTGGTCGAGCACGCGCGTCTCGCGGCGCGCGTCGGCGATCCATGCCTGCACCGCGGGCAGCGCCGTCACGCGTGCGCAATACGCGAGCGCCTCGTCCGACAGCAGCGGCGCATAGGCGTTGAAGCGCATCACGACGGGCGCGAACATGGCGTCCGCGATCGAGAACTCGCCGCACAGGAACGGGCCGCCCGACAACGCGAGACAGTCGCGCCACAGCGCGTCGATGCGCGCGACATCGGCGAGCGATTCGGGCGTGCGCCCAAGGCCCGGCAGCGACTCGCGGATGTTCATCGGCATGGCCGCGCGCAGTGCGCCGAAGCCCGCATGCATCTCGGACGCGACGCTGCGCGCGCGTGCGCGCAATACCGCGTCGCGCGGCCACAGCGGCAGCTCGGGATGGCGTTCGGCAAGCGTTTCGGCGATCGCGAGCGACTCCCAAATCGGCGCGCCCTCGGTCTCGACCAGGCACGGCACGCGCCCCGTCGGCGAATGTTCGAGCATGCGCGCGCGCGTGTCGTCGCGGTACATCTCGATCAGCGTTTCCTCGAACGCGATGCCGAAGTGGCGCATCAGCACCCACGGCCGCATCGACCACGACGAATAGTTCTTGTCGGCGATTACCAGTCTCATCGCATGCCTCCGGCCGTGTCCGCCGCGCGGGTCACGGCGTGATGATGCCGAGCCGCTGTTTCAGCGACTGCGGACGCCCCGTGAACAGCGCCGCGTAAATCGTGGTGTTGGACAGCACGTTCTCGACGTAGTCGCGGGTTTCGGTGAACGGGATGGTTTCGGCGAAGATCGCGCCCTCGACGGGCTGCGCGAGCGCCTGCCGCCATTGGCGCGAGCGGCCGGGGCCCGCGTTGTAGCCGGCCGTCGCGAGCACGGCCGAGTTGTCGAGCGAGCCGTAGGTATCGGCCAGATACGCGGTGCCGAGCTGAATGTTGGTGTCGATGTCGTGCATCTGCTCGCGCGAGATCGGCCCGAGGCCGAGCTTGCGCGCGACGAGCTGCGCCGTGGCCGGCATCAGCTGCATCAAGCCGCCGGCGCCGACCGACGAGCGCGCGTTGGTCACGAAGCGCGATTCCTGGCGGATCAGGCCGTATGCCCATTCGACGTCGAGCCCCGTGGTCTGCGCATAGCGCTCGACGATGTCGCGGTACGGCGACGGATAGCGCTGCGTGAAGTCGTACAGCGTCTGCGTGCGGTCCGAGGTGTTGACCGTGCGGTCGAGCATGCCGATGCGGCGCCCGTATTCGGCCGCGGCCAGCAGCTGGCGGTCCGTCATGCCGCGCAGCGCCCAGTTCCACTCGCGGTTGCCCTCGAAGCGCAGGTTCATGT
>CAUPOD010000373.1:0-3447 GCA_963512745.1 uncultured Burkholderia sp.
ACGGCGCGGTGCGGACACGCGAAAGGGTCGAATGCATGGAACGGGCGGTGACGATGCGGGGCGGTCCTGGGGCCGGTTGGCGCTGCGCAATATTGTCGTGCAGACGCTTCAGAAAGGGTCGTATCGTTACAACCTGAAAGGTTTTGTTACGTTCGCGCGTCCGATCTCTTTCTAGACTGAATAGATACGAGGAGTGGGTCCGGCAGCCGTCGCGCCGGGATTCGCCGCAATTCACGCAAGAAATGGGGGGTATAGAGCCTATGAGCCGCTTGATCGTTGTATCCAATCGTGTCGAACCGAGTCTCGACTTGCGCCCCGCGGCGGGGGGCCTGGCCGTGGGCGTGGCCGACGCGTTGAAGGAGTCGGGCGGCCTATGGTTCGGCTGGAGCGGCGAATTGGCCGAGCATCCGGAGCCGCCCGTGGTGCGCCGCAGCGGCCCGATCACCTATGCGACCGTCGATCTGACGCAGCTCGACTACGACCAGTACTATCGCGGCTTCTCGAATTCGATGCTGTGGCCCGTGTTCCATGCGCGCGTCGATCTCGCGCGTTTCGACCGCGACGAATACGACGGCTATCTGCGCGTCAACGCCGCGCTCGCCAAGGACCTGCGCACGCTGCTCGAACCCGACGATCTGATCTGGGTGCACGACTACCATTTGCTGCCGTTCGCGCACAGCCTGCGCGAACTCGGCGTGACGAATCCGCTCGGCTTTTTCCTGCACATCCCGTTTCCGACGCCGGACCTGCTGCGCACCGTGCCGCCGCACGACGAACTCGTGAAATTCATGTGCGCGTACGACGTGCTCGGCTTCCAGACCGACGCCGACAAGCAGGCGTTCGTCGATTATCTCGAACGCAACAACCTCGGCAGCGCGAGCGAGGACGGCATCGTGCACGCGTACGGCCGCAACCTCAAGGTCGGCACCTATCCGATCGGCGTGTGTCCCGACGCGCTCGCGCAGACGGCCGAGGAGAGCAGCAAGCGGCGCCCCGTGCGCGTGCTGCGCGAGGCGCTGGGCGACACCCAGCTCGTGATCAGCGTCGATCGGCTCGACTATTCGAAGGGGCTCGTGGAACGCTTCAAGGCGTTCGAGCGCATGCTCGAGGATTCGCCCGAATGGCAGCGGCGCGTGTCGCTGATGCAGATCGCGCCGCGCAGCCGTTCCGACGTGCAGACGTATCAGGAAATCCGCATCGCGCTCGAACGCGAGACGGGCCGCATCAACGGGCGTTTTTCGCAACTCGACTGGACGCCGATCCACTACCTGAACCGCAAATACGATCGCGACTTGCTGATGGGGCTCTACCGGCTCGCGCAGGTCGGCTACGTGACGCCGCTGCGCGACGGCATGAATCTCGTCGCGAAGGAATACGTCGCGTCGCAGGATCCCGACGATCCGGGCGTGCTCGTGTTGTCGGAGTTCGCGGGCGCGGCCGCCGAACTGACCGGCGCGCTGCTCGTCAATCCGCACGATCTGACGCAGATGGCGCAGGCGCTCGGGAAAGCGCTGTCGATGCCGCGCGACGAGCGCCGCGCGCGCCATGCCGAGAATTTCGCGGCGCTGCGCCGCAACGATCTGCCCGCGTGGCGCAATTCGTTTCTCGCCGATCTCGGCAGCGTCGCCGCCGCGAGCTCCGTTACGCAGCGGGCGCGGAGCGCCAGCGCGCGCTGCTGACCAGCGCGGCCACGAACGCGAATCCGGTCGCCAGATACAGCGACGCGGTCGGCCCGTGCTGCGGGACCATGCCGAACATCAGCGCCACGAGCGCCGCGCCGAGCGTCTGTCCGCTCAGCCGCGCCGTGCCGAGCATGCCGCTCGCGCCGCCGCTGCGGTGATGCGGCGCGGCGCTCACGATCGCGCGGTTGTTGGGCGCCTGGAACAGTCCGAAGCCCGCGCCGCACAAGCCCATCCGCCAGATCAGCCCGAACCCCGTCGCGTGCGGGCCTACCAGCGCGAGCGACAGTAAGCCGGCCGCGAACAGCAGCAGCCCGATCCCGCCGAGTATCCCGGCCGAATACCGGTCCGATAGGCGACCCGCGAGCGGCGCGACGAGCACGATCACGAGCGGCCACGGGGTCATGTAGAGGCCCGTTTCCACCTGCGAGAAGCCGAGCGTGTGCTGCAGCCAGAACGGCAGCGCCACGTACGCGAGCATCTGCGCCGTGAACGATGCGACCGAGGTGCCGATCGACAGCGCGAACAACGGGATGCGCAGCAGATCGACGGGCAGCAGCGGCGCGGTCTGGCGCAGCTGGCGCTTCACGAAGAAATAGCCGAGCACCGTCGCCGCCAGCGCGGCGGCCAGCACGCGCGCGTGCGGCGCGCCGTGCCCGAGGCCGTCCACCGATAGGATCAACAGACCGAACACGCCCGCGTTCATGAGCGCGCTGACGTAGTCGTAAGCGCCGCCGCGCCCTTCGCTGGCGGGCAGCGCGGCGCGTCCCACGAGCACCGCCGCGACGCAGATCGGCACGTTGATCGCGAACAGCCACGGCCACGCGGCGACGGCCAGCACGCCCGACGCGACGGTCGGGCCGAGCGCCGAGGACAGCGCCACCACCATCGTATTGATCGCGATGCCGCGTCCGAGCTGCGCGGGCGGATAGATCATGCGCACGAGCGCCGTGTTGACGCTCATGATGCCGGCCGCGCCGAAGCCCTGGATCACACGCAGCACGGCCAGCTGCATCAGCGTGTGCGAGAGCGCGCAGCCCAGCGAAGCGGCCGTGAACAGCGCGAGGCCGGGGATGTAGACGCGCCGGTAGCCGATCCGGTCGCCGAGCGCGGAGAGCGGCAGCAGCGAGACCGTGATGGCCAGCTGGTATGCGTTGACGATCCAGATCGAGGCGGCATCGGATGCGTTCAGGTCGTGCGCGATGGTCGGCAGCGCGACGTTGGCGATCGCGCTGTCGAGCACCGCGAGCGTGACGCCGAGCGCGAGGCTCAGGATGGCCCAGTAGCGGAGCGGAAGCGGCAGGCCGGCGGGGGCGTTCATGCGGGGCGGAGCGCCGGGGAGGCCGGCGAGTCTAGTTGTGCGGGACGGCTTCTAGTCGTGCGGGAGGCTACGCGCGGCCTTCGCACAGGACATGCGCGCGCACGCGAAGCCCGTGGCGCGCACCGGGACGCTCGCGCGGCCGCGCGTCCCGTTTCGGTTCGCGCCGGCCGCGCCGGCGTTCGCGGATCGCGTCAGTGCAGTTGCGGCAGCTGATAGAAACCCGTGTAGCTGGCCGACGCGATCTGATTCAGATGGATCATGAAGCGCGCGATCGCGTTGGTCGTGTCCGGCGTGATCGGCAGTGCGTCGACGCTGAGCGCATGCACGGTGAAGATGTAGCGATGCGGTTTGTCGCCGCGCGGCGGGGCCGCGCCGCCGAAGCCTTCGTCGCCGTAGTCGTTGCGCACCTGCACCGTGCCCGGCGGCATCGCGGCGCCGCTGGCGGCG
>CAUPOD010000374.1:0-3445 GCA_963512745.1 uncultured Burkholderia sp.
CGGCCGCGAATGCCGCGCAGGACGATGCGTTGCAGACGGTATTCTTCGATGCGGCGCAGGCGTATTACACGGTGCGCGATGCGCAAGCCGCGCTCGATGCCGCGCGCGAGACGGAGGCCGTCGCGAACGAAAGCTGCGTCACGGCACGCGCCAAGCACGAGGGCGGCGCCGGTACCTTGAGCGATCAGCTTCAGGCGCAGACCACATATCGGCGCGCCGTGCTCGATCGCGTGAGTGCCGAGGGCGATCTGCGTACGGCGACGGGCGCGCTCGCGGCGGCGCTCGGGCTCGATGCGAATACGCCGCTGCGTATCGCGTCCGGCAATCAAGATGAAAAAGGCGATGGAAATCAGGCGCTCGCCGGCGAAGCGCCGGCCGTGTCCGCGAACGTCGATGCGCTGCTCGACGAGGCCAAGCGCCGCCAGCCCAAGCTCGTTGCGGCGCGAGCACAGCTCGAAGCCGCGCGCGCAAACGTCGATGCGGCACGCGCGCTCGGGCGGCCGACCATCTCGCTCGTCGGCAGCATGACGCACAACAACCCGTCGTACCGGCAGCAGCCCGAGTCGTTTCCGATCACGCACAGTCACGGCACCACGATCGGCATTCAGCTCACGATTCCGTTATTCGAGGGTTTCGCGTCCGGTTATCGCGTCGCGCAGGCGCGCGCCGCGGCCGATGCGCAGGAAGCCGATCTGCGCGACACGGAGCTACGGGTGTCGCTCGAAGTGTGGCGCAGTTATCAGGCGCTTCGGACCGACGCGGCGAATCTGACGAACTCGAAGGAGCTGCTCGGCGATGCGCAGCGCGCACTCGAGATCGCGCGCGGACGATACAAGGCCGGGGTCGGTACGTTCGTCGAGCTGCTGAACGCGCAGACGGCGCTCGCCGATGCGCAAAGGCAGCGCGTCGGCGCGGTTTCGCAGTGGCGCACGGCGCGTCTGAGGCTAGCGGCCAGTCTCGGGGATTTGGGCTTGTGGCGGACGGAGTAGGGTGCGGCAGCGAGGCCCCGCGGCGCGTGGACGTTAAAAAAAACCCAAACGCCGGAGTTGGATCCGGCGTTTGGGGTTTGGATTTCGCGCTCCGGTTCTATGGCCACCGGAGCGCTAGCCGAACGGAGATTGGCCGGTCGAGCAAGCAACCGGTGTTGGCCGATCGCCTGCTGGCCGATTGAGCGACCGCCGATCAGCCGAGCGCCGCGCGTGCCGCGGCCACCGCCGCCCGCACCTGCTCCGGTGCGGTACCGCCCGGATGATTGCGGCTCGCGACCGAGCCTTCGAGCGTGAGGTAGTCGAACACGTCCGCGCCGAGCAGCGATGCGACCTTCGGCAGTTCCGCCTTCATTTCGTCGAGCGACAGATCGGCCAGATCGCAGCCGCGCTGTTCGCACACGCGCACCGCGTGCGCGACGGCTTCGTGCGCGTCGCGGAACGGCAGGCCGCGCTTGACGAGGTAGTCGGCGAGGTCGGTCGCGGTCGAGAAACCCTGCAGCGCCGCGGCGCGCATCGCTTCCTGCTTGACCGTGATGCCGGCGACCATTTCGGTGAAGATGCGCAGCGTGTCGGCGACGGTATCGACCGTGTCGAACAGCGGCTCCTTGTCTTCCTGGTTGTCCTTGTTGTACGCGAGCGGCTGGCCCTTCATGAGCGTGAGCAGCGCCATCAGATGGCCGTTCACGCGGCCCGTTTTGCCGCGCGCGAGCTCGGGCACGTCGGGGTTCTTCTTCTGCGGCATGATCGAGCTGCCCGTGCAGAAACGGTCGGCCAGATCGATGAAGCCGACGCGCGGGCTCATCCACAGCACGAGTTCTTCGGACAGGCGCGACACGTGCGTCATCAGCAGCGCCGACGCGGCCGTGAATTCGATCGCGAAGTCGCGGTCCGAAACGGCGTCGAGCGAGTTCGCGCAGATGCCGTCGAAGCCGAGCGCGGTCGCCACGGCGTGACGGTCGATCGGGTAGCTCGTGCCGGCCAGCGCGGCCGCGCCGAGCGGCAGGCGGTTCACGCGTTTGCGCGCATCGCGCATGCGCTCGGCGTCGCGCGAGAACATCTCGACGTACGCGAGCAGGTGATGGCCGAACGTGACGGGCTGCGCGACCTGCAGATGCGTGAAGCCGGGCATGATCGTGGCCGCGTGCTGTTCGGCGAGGTCGAGCAGCGCGCCGCGCAGATCGCCGAGCAGGCCGACGATGCGGTCGATCTCGCCGCGCAGCCACAGGCGGATGTCGGTCGCGACCTGGTCGTTGCGCGAGCGGCCCGTGTGCAGGCGCTTGCCCGCGTCGCCGATCAGCGCGGTCAGGCGCGCCTCGATGTTGAGGTGGACGTCTTCGAGGTCCAGCTGCCATTCGAACGCGCCGCGCTCGATTTCATCCTTGATCTGCGCCATGCCGCGTTCGATGGCGGCGCGGTCGTCGTCGCCGATGATGCCTTGCTTGGCCAGCATCGCGGCGTGCGCGAGCGAGCCGGCGATATCGACGAGTGCCAGACGCTTGTCGAAGAACACCGAGGACGTGTAGCGCTTGACCAGCTCGGACATCGGTTCCGAGAAGCGGGCCGACCAGGCCTCGCCCTTTTTGTGCAGTTGGGACGTCATGGCGATTCGTGAAGTGGCGCGCGGGTTAGCGGCGCGCGGGTGGGTGCATGGGAAGGGAAGATTCTAGCATCCGAGGGGGCGGGCGCCGGGGCCGCGAACATGAAGCTCGGCGCGTGGGGCGTTGCGGCATCGAGGGGCGCGCATCCGGCCGATGCGGCGAAGCGCGATCAGGCCGAGCGGCCCTCCGGCACGAGCACCACGAGTTTCAGGTCTTCGCGGTGCGCGGGCTTCAGCGTCATCTGCTGATAGACGAGCCGGCCGTCCGCCGGGTGATCGAACTCGCGCACGCCGCCTTCGCGCTCGCCGACGTCCTGGGACGCCCAGTAGTGCGCGAATGCATCGCTTTCGGCGAGCAGCGCGTCGATCAGGGCTTGCGTCGGCGCGTCGTTCAGATGGCGGATCGAATCGGCGCGGAACTCGGCGGCGAGGCGCCGCGCGCGCGTCTCCCAATCGACGATCAGGCGGCGCGCGGCCGGGGCCGTGAACGTGAAGCGCAGCAGGTTGCGGTCGGACGCGGGCGCGTCGAGCCAGCCCGCGAACAGGTGCGCGGCCGGCGCGTTCCAGACCAATGCGTCCCATTGACGGTCGAGCACGTAGGCCGGCGAGCCGATCAGCTGCACGGCGGCGGCCAGCGTGGCGGGCAGATCGCCGCCCGCGCGTGCGGGATCGTCGGGGTCGCGTTGCGCGGCGAGTTCGAACAGATAGGCGCGTTCGGCGCGCGACAGCTGCAACGCCGCCGCGATGCGCGCGAGCGCCTCGGCCGAGGCGGATACGGGGCGTCCCTGTTCGATCCAGGTGTACCAGGTCGGACTCACGCCGCACAGCTGGGCGACTTCCTCGCGGCGCAGGCCCGGCG
>CAUPOD010000375.1:0-3439 GCA_963512745.1 uncultured Burkholderia sp.
TTTTGAGGGGGACCAGCACGGCGCCGCCGCGCGTCGGGAGCACTATTTTCGCGCGGTGGTTGTGTTGGGTGAGGGCGTGGGTTGCGGCCGCCCAAACCCCGACTTCGCCCTCGAGTTCGAAAATGACCGGGATGCGCGCACCCGTGCGCGCCTCGATCTCGTGGTCCGAGTCGAAGAAGGCGCGGTCGAGCCGGCGCGCGACGGCGCGGCCCACAGTGGTCTTGCCAGCCCCCATGAGTCCGACGAAAAATACGTTTGCGTGTGGGTCCGGCGCTTGCAACGGCTTCCTCAGATTCTGTAACACTCGTGTGGCGCAGCTTACCGGCAAAGCGGGCGGCCTGTCGAGCCTGCGTCTGTGCGGCCCTATGCATCCGCGTTTGCTCCATCACGGAGCAGCCGGGCCGCCAACGACGCGCGGCGTGATATAGACCACCAGCTCGCCCTGCGTCTCGCGCCGCGCGCGATGCCGGAACAGCGCGCCTATCACCGGTATTTTGCCCAACAGCGGCACGCGCGTCACGTCGTCGCGCTCATCGCTCGTATAGATACCCCCGATCGAGACCGTCCCGCCGTTCTCGACCGCCACGCGCGTCTGGACGTGGCGCGTGTGGATCGCGGGCCCCGCCGCCGTGTCTTCGCCGACGCTGTCCTTGGCAATATCGAGATCGAGGATCAAATGGCCGTCCGGCGTGACCTGCGGCTCGACCTCGAGCTTCAACGTTGCGCGCCGGAACTGCACGCCCGCGATCCCGCGCCCGAGCCTGGCCTGATAAGGCAGCTCGGTGCCCTGCTCCACTATGGCCTTGATACGATCGCCGGTCACTACGCGCGGACTGGAGACGATCTGGCCCTTGCCGTCCGCTTCGAGCGCGCTCAGTTCGATATCGAGCAACCGGCTTGCGGGTGCGGTAAATAGCGTCAGACCGGCGGTAGCCGCCTCGAAACCGCCGACCGGACGTGCCGACAGATCCGCTAGCGTACCGTCACGGCCGCCGACGATGCCGCTGCGGTGCGCATCGTCGGCCGCGCGCGTCGCCAGCCGCACTCCTAGGTTGCGCGAAAACCCGCGCTCGCCCTCGACGATGCGCGCCTCGATCAAAACCTGCCGCGAGGGACGGTCGAGCAGTTCGAGCAGCGCCGCGATCTGATCGAGGCGCGCGGGCAGATCGGTGACGAACAGCAGATTCATGCGGGGATCGGCTATCGCCGAGCCGCGCCGCGACAACGCGCGCTGCGCGCCCGCGCCCGAGAGCAGGCGCGCGACTTCGGCCGCGCGCGGATAGTTGAGCGTAAAACTACGGCTCGCGAGCGGTTCGAGTTCGGCCGTACGCGCATGTGCCTCGAAGCGCTGGCGCGCGCGGTCGGCCAGCTCGCTGGCGGGCGCGACCCAAAGCACGGAACCGTGGCGCTCGGCCGCGAGACCGTTCGCGTCGAGCAGCGCGTCGAATGCCCCGCGCCACGGGACGTTGTCCAAATGCAGCGATACCGTGCCGCGCACGCGTTCGCTGATCACCAGATTGAGGCCGGTGAAGCGCGCCACCGCTTGCAGCGCGGAGGGCAGGCTCGCGTCGCGCAGATCGAGCGAGACGGGCCGGTCCGGCTGAGCGGCCAAGGCTGGCCATGCGCTTTCGGCGGCATCGGCACGGGTAGTGTCCGCCAGCCGCAGCGGAGCGGAAAGCGGAATGGGCGGGCCTTCGAGCGGCGCGCGCGTGGTCTCGGGCGCGGCGTCTGGCGCAGAGGGCACGGGGGCAGCGGCTGGGTCTGCCTGGGATAGCGGAACCTCGAGCGCCGGCGTGGACACGCGCTCAGGCACGGCAGCTCCCGGCCCGCTTTCCGCCTCCGATTCCGAGTACCCATTTGCCGAATTGCCCGGCAACCCTACGCCGGCATCATTCGTGCCCGTCGAGTGGCCCACGGCTGGCGACAACACAGGCGGCTTTCCCCAATCGGAGCGTTCCAGCTGCTCCAGCGATGCGGCGCCGTCGGGCGGCAATGGCGGTTGCGCCGCCATTGCATCGGGCGCCCTAACCAGCACGGTCGCCCCCGCCGCGAAAATGAATATGCCGAGCGACTTCATGGTTCGCGGGCCTCTCGTAGCTGGATGCGTTGCCCCGGAACGCCCTCTTGCGCCAAGCTCACTTCGCTCGTTCCGATACGCTGCACGCGTGCGCCGTCGAGCGCCTGCCCAGGCGCGAGCACCAGACTCTCGCCGCCGCGCTCGAATACGGCCAACGCGCCGCGCGCGTCCCGCACCCAGCCGGCCAGCTGCCAAGCGGACGCCACCACCGGGGCCGCATCCCAATTTATCTCGTCAAACGCGTGCTCGATCTCACGCGCCGCGGCGCCGTCAGAAATATCAGCGATGCCGGACGCCGCGTGCGGCTGCCCCGGATTGGGAAAATCGGCGCGCAATTCAGGATAAAGCTGGAGATGCGCCTCTAACGCAACGCCCGAACCCGCACGCTTGAGATCGAACGAAACGGGCACGGCAAGCGCGGGCAGCGTCGATAAGCCGTTCAACCAACGCCGCACGCTCGCAACATCACCGATCGCGCTGAGCTTGTAGGAATGCGCGGGTGGCGCGGACGCGCCCGGGCTCGGCGGCGACGCAAGTTGCATCGCTTGTACCGGCGAAAATGCGTTGAGCCGCAAGCCGCTCGTTTCGAGTTGTGCCGCGACGCGCAGGACGAGATTCGCGAGCGGATCGGGCACGGGCGCCGGATTCATGCCAGCGCGCGCCACCGCGGGCCGCACCGGGTTCACGGGCACGTGCTCGGCCAGCAGCGCGCGGGCTCGCGCCTCGCGCGCCTGCGCACGTTCGAACGCGAACCGGCCCGCTTGCGCTGCCCGCGCGGCGGCCTCATGGCCCGCATACGCGCCCAAGCCGCTCAACGTGCATGCGGCTGCGGCCCAGGCCGCCCATCCCCAACATGCATGCCACCCGCGCCGCCGCGCCGGCGACCATTCGTAAAGCGTGCTCATGTCCGCTCCTTGTCCGCGCAAGCGCCACTCTTGGACTCCCCCGCGCATGCGCCGGGCACCTCGATCCGCAGCGCGAATGCGACCGACTCGCCAGCGCGCGACACCGCCGCGGCGAGGGCCGGCCGCTCCGCATCCTGCACGCCATCGAGTTCGATCTTCAAATCCGGACGCAGCGCCTGCAACTGGCGCACCCATTCCAGCGCCGCGGCCTGATTACGGGCCTGGGCGCCCACCGTCAAACCGCGCGCGTCGCCATGCAACGCGACCAGCCGCACGCGCCGATAGGGCAAGCGCGCAAGTAGTTCGAAGCCGTCGGCCAGAACTCGACGCGGATGCGAAAACGCTTGGGCTGCCTCCCTCTCCGCCGCCACGCGCTCGGCCTGCTGCACGCGCGGCCGCAACGCCAGCCAGCGCTGCTCCAGTTCAACTAGCTGCGCGTCCCAGCGTAGTGCCGCCC
>CAUPOD010000376.1:0-3436 GCA_963512745.1 uncultured Burkholderia sp.
GCTGGGAAACGCGCCGCAAGCGCGTGGCCGGCTACGACTGGTGCATTGTCAAGCTCGGCCGCCCCGGCGTGATCAAGGGACTCGACATCGATACGAGCCATTTCACGGGCAACTACCCGCCCGCGGCGTCCGTCGAAGCCGCGTACGTCCCGCACGGCGAACCGGGCGCGGATACCGTGTGGCGCGAGATCGTGCCGTCCACGAATTTGCAGGGCAATAGTCACCACTACGTCGAGGTCGGCGATCCGGACACGTTCACGCACCTGCGCCTGAACCTCTATCCCGACGGCGGCGTCGCGCGCCTGCGCGTGTACGGGCTGCCGCAGGTCGATTGGACCGCGGCGGACGCATCCGCGCCCGTCGATCTTGCGGCGATGGAGAACGGCGCGTATATCGTGGCCGCGAACAATCAGCACTTCGGCTTGGCAGCGACGCTGTTGATGCCCGGGCGCGGCGTGAACATGGGCGACGGCTGGGAGACGCGGCGCCGCCGCGAACCGGGTAACGACTGGGCGATCATCGCGCTCGCGCGGCCGGGTACGATCACGCGCATCGAGGTCGATACCGCGCACTTCAAGGGCAATTATCCTGACCGCTGCTCGTTCCAGGCCGCGCGCGTCGCGGGCGGCACGGACACGTCGCTCGTCACGCAGGCCATGTTCTGGCCCGAGCTGCTCGGCGAACGCAAGTTGCAGATGGATCACGTGCATGACTTCTCGGACGGCCTCGCGGCGCTCGGCCCCGTCACGCACGTGCGCTTCAACATCTTCCCCGACGGCGGCGTGTCGCGCGTGCGCCTGTGGGGCATTCCGGCGGCGGAATGAACGACGCCGAACAACGGGCCGAGCGACCATGAACGAACTGCGCATTGAACTCCTGACCCGCGACGCGTTTGCGCCGTTCGGCGACGTGATCGAACTCGAAGGCGCGCGCCACTATCCGATCAACGGCGGCACCACCATGCGCTTTCACGATCTCGCGCACGTGGACGTGAGCGACCTCGGCGGCCGCACCTTGATCAACGTGTTTCGCGGCGAGCCGCGCACGCTGCCGTTCGAGATCGCCATGCTCGAACGCCATCCGCTCGGCAGCCAGGCGTTCGTGCCCGTGACGGCGCAGCCGTATCTGGTTGTGGTCGCGCCGCCCGGGCCGCTAGATCCGGCGGCCGTGCGCGCGTTCGTGGCGCGCGCGGACCAGGGCGTGAACTATGCGAAAGGGGTCTGGCATCACCCGCTGATCGCGCTCAACGAAGTGTGCGATTTCATCGTGGTGGATCGCGGCGGCAACGGCTCGAACCTCGACGAGGAGAACCTGCGCGAGCCGTATTGGCTCACGCAGCGCGCGTTGACGGCGGCTTTGGCGGGTTAGGCGCGTGCGCCGCGCGTCACGGCGCGGCGTAACGCACTAAAGCGTGACGGCACGAAGGCGTGGCGCACTAAGGCGCGGTACTGGGGGCGTGGCGCACGAGAGCGGATTCCGCGTTGTCTAGCTCCCGGGCGTGCTGAACACGTCGCGCAGATCGACTCCGCCGCCCACCGGGCGGTCGAGCATGCGCTGTTCGACGCCCCACAAATGATCGAACATGAGCTTCGCGGTTTTTTTCGCGTCGCCTGTTTCGAGCGCGGTCAGGATCGCTTCGTGATCCTCGAACGAACACGCGCTGCGCCCGAACGACTCGTAGAGCGCCGAGATCAGCGTCGAGCGCGCGACCAGATCCCTCATGCAATCGCACAGCAGCGTGTTGCCCGTCAGGCCCGCGAGCTCGGTATGGAATTCGCCGGACAGGCGCACCCAGGCCGGCAAATCATGCGTCTCGAATGCCTTGCGCTCGCGCGCGATCTTGTCGCGCAGCGCGCCGAGCTTGCGCGGCCGATGCGCGGTGCAGATGCGGTCGATCACGGCCGTCTCGATGATGCGCCGCATGTCGAACACCTCGTGCACTTCCTGCAGCGACGGGCTCGCGACGAACGCGCCGCGATTCGGTTCGAGATCGACGAGCTTGTCGGCCGCAAGCAGCGCGAGCGCCTGCCGGACCATGCCGCGCTTCGCGCCGAACACCTCGCACAGCTGCGCCTCGGTTAGCTTGACGCCGGGTGACAGGCGGTGTTCGAGAATCGCGCCGCGGATGCGCGCGGCGATGTCCGCTGGCTTCGGGCCGGCGTTCGAGGCATCGGAACCGGCGAGGGTCGAGTCCTTCCTGGATGGCATCGATTGCGCCATGCGGAAGGGCTGGGCGAACCAGCGCTCCACATGAAAACTTGTTGAGATGGCTTATTGTAATGCGGAAGTTTTGCGCGCAATCATTTCGGTGCAGACCCCACCGTATTCAGCGCGACGATTGCTTCCAGCGCGCCACCGACCATCTCGCGCAGTACCGGTTCGACACTGCGCGCAAGCGCGGGCTCGTAGTCGAACGGCGCGCTTTCGTTCATATAGGTGGACTGGCACATTTCGAGCTGGATCGCGTGCACGCCGTCTTGCGGCGCGCCGAAATGGCGCGTGATATAGCCGCCTTTGAAGCGGCCGTTCGCAATCGACGTGTACGTGCCGGCCGCCGCAGCCCTTTCCGCGGCCGCCTGCACGGATGCGGCCGCAGTGCGGCCCTCCTGCGTGCCGATGTTCAGATCGGGCAGCTTGTCCTCGAACAGCCGCGGCAGCCTGCTCGCAATCGAGTGGGCCTCCCACAGCAGCACGTGCGCATGCCGCTCACGCAGGCGCTGCAGTTCCGCGCGCAAGGTGTCGTGATACGGCTGCCAATACGCGGCGACGCGACGCGCGCGCTCGGCGGGATCGGGCGCGCGGCCTTCGAGATAGAGCGGCTCGCCGCGGAACGTCTCGGTCGGGCACAGCGACGTGGTCGTCTGGCCCGGGTAGAGGCTTTCGTCGTTCGGCGGCCGGTTCAGGTCGATCACGTAGCGCGAGACGCGCGCGCCGAGGATCGTCGCACCGAGTTCCTTCGCGAACGCGTACAGACGGTCGAGATGCCAGTCGGTGTCCGCGACGGTCAGCGCGGCATCGGTGTACTGGTCACGCAGCGCGTCGGGAATCCGCGTGCCGAGGTGGGGAATCGAGATCAGCAGCGGCGCCGTGCCGCGCTCGAGCGTGTAGAGATCGGTCATGGTTCGTCGAAATCGAGAGAGCGGGTCGAGTCGGATCGGATCGCGTCGGGTCAAGCGTTGGACAGCAGGCGCGCGAGCGCCTTGCGGTAGTCCGCGTACAGGCGTTCTTCGTCGCGGTGGCGGCGCCGTTCGACTACCCGCTCGCCGCCCGCGTAGACGTCGAGCACAGGCGTCTCGCCATGTTCGCAGAATACGGCCTACGACAACCAGGTATCGGGCGCCTGCTCTGCGAGGTTCGGGTGCTGCGGGTCGAGCACGATCCAGTCCGCGCGCGCACCCGCGACGAGCGCGCCCGTCGCGCGCCCCGTGGCGAGCGC
>CAUPOD010000377.1:0-3428 GCA_963512745.1 uncultured Burkholderia sp.
GCCTCGCGCCGCGTGGGCGGCTCGGCGCCCGCGCCGGCCGCGGACACCGGCACGACGTGCTTGCGCGGCGCGGGCATCGCTGCCCGGTTCAACGGATACGGCGCGACGGCGCCTTTCTGCATCACCAGCGCATAGGGCCGCCCGGTCTCGTCCATATGCCGGAGCGCGCGGTCGAGCGCGGGACCGATCGCGTCGGCCTCGCTCGGAAACAGCTCCCACGGAATTTCCATGGTGTCGAGCAGCGCCGGCGTGATCGGTCCCATCAGCGCGTGCTGCGGCTCGTCGGGAACGCCCGGCTGGCCGCGCCAAGTGACGATCAGCAATTGCGGCAGGCGGAAGGTCCAGGTCAGCGACGTCAGCGGGCTCACGGCATTGCCGAGCCCGGAGTTCTGCATCATCGCGATCCCGCGCCGGCCGCCGAGCGTCGCGCCCGCGACCAGCGCGACCGCGTCGCCTTCGTTCGCGGCCGATACGTAGTGGAGCGTCGGGTCCTGCAACACGTAGTTGATGAACGGCGTCAGGTACGAGCACGGCACGCCCGCGTACCAGTCGAAACCGCGTTCGCGCGCGGCCTCGACGAATTGTGCGGCGTCGATCATTGCGCGTCCTCGTGCGCCGCGCCCGCGTACGGCGCCTGGCCTTGCGCGAAATCGCCCGCGCGCTGGAACTCGTCCAGGTCGTTGACGCCGCGCCAGTGGCCGTGCACGTATTGCACCTCGATCTTCTCGCCGGCGTCGATCAGCGCGTTCAGCAGCGCCGGGATATCGAGCCGGTCGAAATCGGGACGCGCCTGCAACGTCGCGAGCATTGCCTTCAGGCGCGCGACGCCCGCGCCGCGCACGTTCAGCAGGCCGATCCAGCGGCCGTCCGGCGCGTGCTCGCCGGCTTCGCTCGACACGTGCCGCAGCAGCACCTTCTGGCCGAACAGGTCGCGGTCGTCGCCGGCCGAGCAGTACGCAAAATCGCGCACGCTCCGGTTCGTGGCTTCGGTCAGCGACGAATCGACCACCACGGTGAATTCCGCGTCGCTTTCCGCGAGGTCGCGCAGGATGTAGCCGCGGAACAGCAGGTCGCCGTAGGAGACGATGGTGTCGCCGGTGAGCTTGGCGGCGGCGCAGGCGAACGACGCGAGTTCGCCGGTTTCTGCGTACCGCTCGTTGACCACGAGCTTCACGCCGGCCGTATCGATCGCGTCCGCGCGATAGCCGCCGACCACGGTGATGTCGTTTACGCCTTCCTTCTTGAAGCCGTCGACGAGCCAGCGCAACAGCGGCTTGCCGGCGATCGGCAGCATCACCTTCGGCTTGTCTTCGGTGACGGCCTCGAGGCCCGCGCCGCGGCTGGCCGCGAGCACCAGCGCCGAGCTGGACGAGCGCGCCGACGACGACAGGTAGATCCGCTCGGCGGCCGAGTATTCGTCGGCGTCTTGCAGGCGGAAGATTTCGTTGACGGTCGCGATGCGGTCCTCGACGTTGACGAGCGTCTGCTCCTCGGCGATCTGGCGGGCCGTGGCCTGCATCGCGGCCGCGGCCGAGCGGATCAGGTGGTTCGCCCAGATCACGGTGCTGATGCCGGCTTGGCGGAACACGTCGGTCGGCGTGCCGTAGTACTTGGTCGGCACGATCACGAGCGGCGCGCGGTTGCCCCATTCGCGCGCGAATTGCAGGATCTCGTCCGGACGCGACAGCTTGCTGTGGATCAGGATCGCGTCGGCGCCGGCGTCCGCGTAGGCGTGCGCGCGGCGCAGCGCCTCGTCCATACCCCAGCCGGCGATCAGCGCCTCGACGCGCGCCACGATCGAGAAATCCGGATCGGTCTGGGAGTCCTTGCCGGCCTTGATCTTGCCCGCGAACTCGTCGATTTCGGCGAGCGGCTGGCGTTCGCCGTCGATGAAGCTGTTGGTTTTCGGGAACTGCTTGTCCTCGATGCAGACGCCGGCGATGCCGCGCTGCTCGAGCTTGCGCACCAGGCGCCGCATATTGTTGAAGTTGCCGTAGCCGGTGTCGCCGTCGAGCAGGATCGGCAGGTCGCTGGCGTCGGCCATGAATTCGAGCACGTCGACCACCTGGGTCCAGCTCGCCTCGTTGTTGTCGCGCACGCCGAGCGCGGCCGAGATCGACAGGCCCGAGCCCCAGATCCCCTTGAAGCCGGCTTCGCGAACGATCTTCGCGGACAAGCCGTTGTGCGCCTCCATCAGGAATTCGAGTTGGTCGCCGGTCAGCATGCGGCGCAGCCGCGCGGTACGGGATTCGATGAAGTTGGGTTCGCGTGCGTTCATCCTGCGGTTCCTACGGTAGTGCCTACGATGTTGTGGCGAAGCTGAGGGAGGACTTCGTCGGCCGCGCGGGCGACGTCGTTCGGGAAGTCGATTTCGATCCACGGGGCGCCCGTTACGTCCGCGATGTCGAACGTATGGCCGCTTTCGAGCAGCAGGTCGCGGACCGCTTCCTCGTGCGGCAGGTGCGCGCGGCCGCTGTCGACGTAGCCGGCGACGATCTCGGCGAGCCGTTTCGCGGTGGGCTCGCTGAAGCGGAAAAAGCCGACCGATTCGCCGATCGTGTCGTATTGCAGATCGGCGGCGAGCTGCTTGCGAAGCTCGACGGGCACGCCGTCCTTCGCGCACAGCTTCACCGGTTCGTCGCCGGCTTCGAAATCGCGGTCGATCAGCAGGCGGTCGACGGGGCGCTCCGGCTGCGCGACCAGGGCTTGCAGGATGCTCTCGTCGTACAGCACGTCGGCATCCATCAACAGCACGTCGCCGCCGCGCGTCAGCGCCTCGGCGGCCGTATGCACGGTCAGCACGCTGCCGAGGTCGAACTGCGGATTGAGCACGATCTCGGCGTGCCGCCCGAGGCGCGCAAGCTCGGCCTCGACCTGCTCCGACTGGAAGCCGAGCGCGAGCACGATCTCGGTGACGCCGAGCGCGCCGAGCAGGCGCAGATGGCGTTCGAGCAGGGTCACGTCGTCGAAGCGCAACAGGCACTTCGGATGCTGGGCCTCGAGCGGCTGTTGCAGACGCAGCCCCCGGCCAGCGGCGAGAATAATGGCTCGCATTGAATACTCCACGAAATGGCGCCGGGCCGACGGCCGGCTCGGACTCTAATCGGCGGCCGGCAGCGGCGCACGCCGCCGCCAGTCGCGCTCACTGAAATGCAGGTACAACATGCCGGGCAGCCCGAGCGCGAGTTCCCGCGCGCGCTTCGCGAGCGAGAGGGCTAGCCCGGCCTCCGGCGGCAGCCCGACGAGCGGGGCGAGCAGCAGATAGCCGCCCTCCTGCGCGCCGAGCGAACCGGGAATCATGAACGCGGCGCCGCGAATCGCCTGGCCGACGCTTTCGAGCAGCAGCGCGTCGATCCAGCCGACCGGGTGGCCGAGAAACCGCAGCGCCAGCCATACCTCGCCGGTGCCGACCACCCAGCCGGCGAAGC
>CAUPOD010000378.1:0-3422 GCA_963512745.1 uncultured Burkholderia sp.
CATCGCGAAGTCGAGCACGCGCACCCATTAGTTGCCCCCGGCCTCGCCGATCACCAACGGCGCGGCAGCCACGACGAGCGCGATCAACACCCCGAGTGCGTAGGTCTTCGGCGTCTTGGCCGTCGGCAGAGTCGACGGTTCAGTCTGATACATGGACGTCATTTTGTTCTCCTTATGCGCGATCGGCGACGCGCTCGCCCAACAGACCCGACGGACGGAACACCAGCACCACGATCAGCACGACGAACGCGAACACGTCCTGGTAATTACTGCCGAATACGCCCCCCGTCAGCGAGCCGATGTAGCCCGCGCCCAGCTGCTCGATCAGACCGAGCAGCACGCCGCCCACCATGGCCCCGCCGAGATTGCCGATACCGCCCAGCACCGCGGCCGTGAACGCCTTCATGCCGGGGATGAAGCCCATGTAGAAGTGCGCGTTGCCGTATTCGGACGCGATCATCACGCCGGCCAGCGCGGCGAGCGCGGAGCCGATCATGAAGGTCGCCGAGATCACGAAGTTCGGGTTCACGCCCATCAGGCTCGCGTTGCCCGGGTTCTCGGCGATCGCACGCATCGCGCGGCCGAGCTTGGTGCGGTGCACGAGCAGCAGCAGACCCGCCATCACGATGAACGCGACCACGATGATGGTGATTTCGGTCGGCGAAATCACGGCGCCCGGATTGTTCGGACCCGGCTGGATCACGTCGATCGGGTTGGTCGAGATCAATTGCGGGAACGACAGCGGGTTCGGCGACCAGATCACCATGGCGGCCGTCTCGAGCAGCAGCGAGACGCCGATCGCGGTGATCAGCGGCGCGAGACGCGGCGCCTTGCGCAACGGCCGGTACGCGACCCGTTCGATCGTGTAGCCGAGCGCCGCGCAGACCGCGCATGCAATCAATAGCCCGATGATCAGGGTCGGGATATTGCCGAGGCCCGGAAAGTGATTCTGCAGCACGTTGATCGCCGACAACGCGACCATCGCACCGACCATCAGCACATCCCCGTGCGCGAAGTTGATGATGCCGAGAATCCCGTACACCATCGTGTAACCCAAGGCGATGATCGCGTAAATGCTGCCGAGCACCAGTCCGTTGAGGATCTGCTGGATGAAGATATCCATTATTGAAAAAACTCCTTTAGCCAATGCCGCCGAGAACGCGTAGCCCGCCGCGCTTGACCTCGGGTGTACGCCGTCTAGACGGCATTGCAGGGTTGTAAGCGAAGATGTGGATCGAATGGGTTGGCACGGCCGAAGGCCGCCGGTGCCCCGGACCCGTTGCGGCGGCTCGTGCCCGCCGAGGGTTCCGTCGTCGCGCCTTGAAAGGTTCGCAACCGGCACCATCCGCTGAATGTCGTCAGAGACGCCAAGCCGCGGATGTACTGCCGCCGACGCCATTTTTTCCGGGCCGCCGCAGCGGCCAGAAATCGGGTGTCGACCCAATCAATTCCATCAAACCTCGCTCCCGCGACTTGCCTGAATAACCTCGTTTCAAACCCCTATCAGGCTTGAAAACGGGCGCATTGTAACTCTATTTATAGGCCTGCCAATATTCCCCGACCGCCAGGGTTTTCATCCATTGCAACCGGGAAAAATTACGGCATCGTAAAGAACAACCGGGTTGCACTTTCCGAATAAAAACCGCCCGCGGCGGTTGCGCTCGGCGGGTTGTGGCAAGACGTGCGGCGGCGCGTGCGGCGGGATCGGCGTTTTTTGGGGGCGCATGCCGGCGGTCGAGGCGCCGCGCCAAACAAAAAGCGCGCCGTGGCGCGCTTTTTTCGAGCTGGGAAAGGAGCGGCTCGCGGGCCGCCGGAAGCTTATTTGCCGGTATCCGGCGCGACCGCGTTGAGGCCGCGCGGCAGCGGGAACGACACGTTCTCCTCGATGCCTTCGAGCGCGCGCACGCTGCGCACGCCGAGTTCGCGCAGGCGGCCGATCACGGCTTGCGCGAGCACCTCGGGCGCCGACGCGCCGGCCGTCACGCCGATGCGGCGCTTGCCGGCCAGCCAAGCCGGATCGATCTGCTCGGGCGCGTCGACCATATAGGCTTCGACGCCGAGCTTCTCGGCCACTTCGCGCAACCGGCTCGAATTCGAACTATTGGGACTGCCGACCACGATTACGAGATCGCACTGCGGCGCCATGAATTTCACGGCGTCCTGACGATTCTGCGTTGCGTAGCAGATGTCCTGCTTCTTCGGCTCGCGGATCAGCGGGAATTTCGCCTTGAGAGCCGCGATGATCTCGGCCGCATCGTCGACCGACAGCGTGGTTTGCGTGACGAGCGCCACGCGCGACGGGTCCGGCAATTCGAGCGCCGCGACGTCCTCGACGCTCTCGACCAGATGCATGCCGCGCTCGACCTGCCCCATCGTCCCCTCGACCTCGGGGTGGCCACGGTGGCCGATCATGACGATATCGACGCCTTCCTGGCGCATCTTCGACACTTCGACGTGCACCTTCGTGACGAGCGGGCACGTGGCGTCGAACACGCGCAGGCCGCGCGATTCGGCGTCGGCGCGCACGGCCTGCGACACGCCGTGCGCACTGAAGATCAGCGTGTTGCCGGGCGGCACTTCGGCGAGATCCTCGATGAAGACCGCGCCCTTGCGGCGCAGATCCTCGACCACGTACTTGTTATGCACGATCTCGTGCCGCACGTAGATCGGCGCGCCGTGCATGGCGAGCGCGCGCTCGACGATTTCGATCGCGCGGTCCACGCCCGCACAGAAACCGCGCGGCTGCGCGAGCAGGAGTTCGGCATCGGCCGCGGCAACCGCGCCGGCCAGGGTGTCGGGTGTGCTCATGTCACAGAATCCCAATAATTTTCACCTCGAACGTGAGCGCCTGGCCCGCGAGCGGATGGTTGAAATCGAACAATGCGGAGGTCTCGCCGACCTCCTTGAGCACGCCCGCGTAGCGGCCGCCGTCGGGCGCGTTGAACTCGATCAGGTCGCCCGGCGTGAAATCTTCGCCGACCATGCCGTTGGCGCGCAGCGTCGCCATCGAGACGCGCTGGATCAGCTCCGGATTGCGCGGACCGAACGCCTGCTCGGGCGTTAGCTGAAAGGTCGAATGGTGCCCCGCCTTGAGCCCGAGCAAAATGTCTTCGAGCGACGGCGCCAACTGCCCGGCACCGAGCAGCAGCGTGGCGGGCTTCTCGGTAAAGGTATTGACGATATCGGTACCGTCGGCCAGCGCCAGCCGGTAGTGCAGCGTAACGTGCGAACCGGGCTTCACTTCAGAAACGTCGATCAGGCTCATGAGGAACTCGTTCAGTGGCGCGCCGCCGGAACTCGAATGGCGCGCGCAAACCGTTATTGTAAGCCACCTGCGCGTACTCGCGGCGGGCGGCATCGGCAAAACGGCGCCGCACGGCGCTGTACTCTCGCGGAGAATCCCCCAATGTCCACGGACCGGC
>CAUPOD010000379.1:0-3420 GCA_963512745.1 uncultured Burkholderia sp.
CCGTAGGTGAGTAGCGTCCCCTGTCCTCCCAAGCTAGAACTTGCCAACGGTGTTACCGCGCCTTTGCGCCAGCCCCCCAACCCTTTGCAAACCTTAACCCTGGCAGCGCGCCAAGCGCTGCTAACATCATGCAATGAGCCATCCGACAGTACCTCGCACAGTAGCCGCGCGCGACGCCGGCGAGCCCACCATTCCGCTGTTCGGATTCGATATCGCGGCGCTGCCGTTCGATAAGGTCGTGGACGTGCTCAGCGCCGCGGCCCTGTGCCGCGACGGACGCGCGCGCGTGGTCGTCACGCCCAACGTCGATCATGTCGTGCGGCTCGATTCGCAGCCCGAACTCAAGCGTCTTTACAGCTCGGCCGATTATCTGTTTGCCGACGGCACGCCGTTGGTTTTGGCGAGCCGCCTGTTCGGCACGCCGCTGCCGGGCCGCGTGACGGGCTCGGACCTGCTGCCCGCGCTGTGCGAGCGCGCGCAAAAAGCTGGCTGGAAGGTGGCGATCGTCGGCGGCCAGCCCGGCCACGAGCAGCCGCTGATCGACGGTCTCGCGGCCCGCTTCCCCCGGCTCGATTTCGAGCTGATCGTGCCGTCGATGAAGTTCGATCCGACTGGGCCCGAGGGCGAGGCGGTGGCCGAGCGCGTGCGCGCGGCAGCACCCGACATCGTCTTCGTCTGCGTCGGCATGCCGAAGCAGGAGCGCTGGGCGCTCCACCACGCGGACAAGCTGCCGGGCGGCGTGATGCTGTGCGTGGGCGCGGCGATCGAGTTCGCCGCGGGCCTGCGCCAGCGCGCGCCGCGCTGGATGCAGCGCACGGGCCTCGAATGGGGCTGGCGCCTGTTGCAGGACCCGAAGCGGCTGTGGCGCCGCTATCTCGTCGAAGGCCCGCGTTTCATCGGCATCTGCTGGCGTTATTGGCGCAACCGGCACGCGCGCACGAACGCCGTGTAGCGGCCGGCCCGCGCGCTGCCGTGGCCGGACGCGCTCCGCTACTCAGACCGCGTTGCGCCCCGAAATAATGTGCGGGACGGTCTGCAGCAGAATCTTCAGGTCGAGCCACAGCGACCAGTTCGCAATGTAGTAGCGGTCGTACTCGACGCGCCGCCGCATCTTGTCGGGCGTATCGGTGATGCCGCGCAAGCCGTGGATCTGCGCCCAGCCCGTGAGCCCGGGCTTCACGCTATGCCGCAGCATGTAGCCCGGGATCATGCGCCGGTAGAGCTCGTTGTGCTCGGCCGCATGCGGGCGCGGGCCGACCAGGCTCATCGTGCCCGCAAGCACGTCGAGCAGCTGCGGCAGCTCGTCGAGCGAGGTGCGGCGCAAAAAGCGTCCCACCGCGGTGATCCGGCTGTCGCCCGTATGCGCCTGGCGCAATCCGTTTTCCGCGGCATTTTCCTCGGGCGTCTGATCGATGCGCATCGAGCGAAACTTGCGCACCACGATCGGCTTGGCGTGCTCGCCGTAGCGGGTCTGGCGGAACAGCACGGGCCCCGGCGAATCGAGGCGGATCAGCAGCGCCACCACGAGCATGACCGGCCACAGCAGCAGCAGCGCGAGGCCCGCGCCGGCGATATCGACGCCGCGCTTGACGAGGCGCGACAGCCCCAGAATCGGAATGTCGTGCAGCGCGAGCAGCGACACGCCGGCGATGTCGGTCGTGGTCGCCGTGCGGTCTTCGAGGAACTGCAGCTCGGGCACGAGATAGATCGCGGCGGTCGAATCCTGGAGCCGATCGACGATGTCGGCCGTGATGTCCTGGTTGTCGAGCTGGCCCATCGCGAGAAACACGATTTCGTAATCGTTCGCGCGGATGCTCGCGACCGCGTCCGCGTACCGGCCCAGATAGGGCGGCAGCGCTTCGCCGTCGAACGGTTCGACGCGCGCGTCGCTGTAATAGCCGACCACCTTGATGCCGAGAATCGGCGAACGCTGCAGGCGCAGGTTCAGCTTGCGCGCTTCGTTGCCGAGCCCGAAGAACACGGCTTGCCGCTGATTGCCGGGCGCGTTGTTGATGCTGTGCGCGGCGCCGCGCAGCAGCGCGAGGCCGATCAGCTGCAGGGGCAGCGCGATCATGGCCCATTCGGCCAGCAGCATGCGCTGATCGCCGGCATGCGCGTGCGTGACGAACAGCAGCACCATCAGCGTGATCAGGATCTGGCACCAGCGCAGCGCGCCGCGGCTCAGCATCCACCAGAGATTGCGCGCGCTTGCGACCAAATGGAAGCGCGCGAACACGAAGAACGCGGCGACGGCGAGCACGCCGAGCAGCGAACTCGTATAGGGCGCGTCTTCGAGCGCCCCGTGCAAAGATAGGACGGCGAGCAGCGCGGCCGTGTTGAGCACAGCGCTGATGCCGCCGACCAGCGCCATGAACAGGCGGTGATGATGAGTCGACTGTGTGGACATGATTGGGCGTAAAACGGACTCGACGGCGTGCTTCATTGAGCCGCTGCTTCACGGCAGACGGGCTTGGCGCGTTAGGGAATCCGTCTGCGCACGACACGCCTGTCGTAAGCAGCACTGGACGATGCTTCGGTTCGAGTGGTCTAGGTTCGAACCTGTTTCGGACGATGACGAGACTATCATCCGAACATAGCGCGGCTATCTTAGCATCGCAAAACTAAGCCGTCGCGCCGCGCGCCGCCACTGTGTGCGCGCGCAACGTTAAGCAAGGTCAACTCGTCGTTACGCGCGGTGCAGCTGCATCATCGCCTTTTCCGTCTCGCCGTCGACGATCTTCGGCATCACCGCGAGCGCACGCTCGACGGCCGCGTCGATGACTTCCTGCTCCTCGCGGCGCGGCGGCTTCAGCACGAAGTTCGCGACGTCGGGCTTGGCGCCGGCGCGCGCGCCTTCGGGAATCAGGTCGCGCGGATGGCCGATGCCGAGCCGCAGGCGCCAGAATTGCTGCGACGACAAATGCGCGGCGATGTCCTTGAGCCCGTTGTGGCCGCCGCTGCCGCCGCCGAGCTTGAGCTTGACGGCACCGGGCGGCAGATCGAGTTCGTCGTGCGCGACGAGAATCTCGTCGGGCAGGATCTTGAAGAACTGCGCGACCGAGACCACGGCGATGCCCGAGCGGTTCATGTAGGTCTGCGGTTCGAGCAGATGCACTTCGTGGCCGTGCACGCGCGCCTTCGCGTAGAAGCCATGGAAACGGCGCTCGTCGCGCAGCGTGGCGCCCGCTTCGCGCGCGAGCTGGTCGACGAGCCAGAAGCCGGCGTTGTGCCGGGTGGCCGTATATTCCGCCCCGGGATTGCCGAGACCGACGATCAGTTTGATCATGAGGATGCACTCAAGGGGAGGGACTCGGGCCGGGGGGGGGGGGGCGCGGGGGCCGCCCAAAAAAACAACCCCCCCCCCCCGGCGGGGGGGGGGGGGGGGGCGCCCGGGCGCTTATTTAAAATTCTTAAAAACCA
>CAUPOD010000380.1:0-3415 GCA_963512745.1 uncultured Burkholderia sp.
CGCAGCCGGCCGCGCGGGCGTGATCGCCGAGGTCAAGAAGGCGAGCCCGTCGAAGGGCATCCTGCGCGAGGATTTCGTGCCGGCCGAGATCGCGCGCTCCTACGCCGGCAACGGCGCGGCCTGCCTCTCGGTGCTGACCGACGAGCAGTTCTTCCACGGTCATGCGCAGTATTTGCAGGAAGCGCGCGCGGCCTGCGAGCTGCCCGTGCTGCGCAAGGATTTCATCGTCGACCGCTATCAGATTCTCGAAGCGCGCGCGATGGGCGCCGATGCGATCCTGCTGATCGCCGCGGTGCTCGACACGCCGCTGATGCAGGCACTCGAAGCCTATGCGCACGAACTCGGGCTCGCGGTGCTGGTCGAGGTGCACAACCGCGCCGAGCTCGAACAGGCGCTGACGCTGAAGACGCCGCTGCTCGGCATCAACAACCGCAACCTGCGCACGTTCGAAACCACGCTCGACACGACGCTCGGCATGCTCGACATGATTCCGGCGGACCGCATCGTCGTGACCGAATCGGGCATCCTCGCGCGCGCGGACGTCGAGCGCATGCGCGCCGCGCACGTGCATACGTTCCTGGTCGGCGAGGCGTTCATGCGCGCGGCGGATCCGGGCGAGGAACTCGCCTACATGTTCTTCTGAAACGGGGACCGCACGATGGGCGTCGAAACCGAAATCAAGCTCGCGCTGCCGGCCGCGCAACGCGATGCGGCGCGCCGCGTGCTCGATACCTGCGCGGGCACGCCGGGCCGCGAGATTCATCTGTCGAACATCTATTTCGACACGCCCGCGCTGACGCTCGCGCGCGCCAAGAGCGCGCTGCGGCTACGGCTCGCGCCGCAAGGCTGGCTGCAGACGTACAAGACGGTAGGCGAAGCGGTCGGCGGCCTGCACCGTCGCCATGAATGGGAAATGCCGGTCGCGGGCGAAGCGCTCGACCTCGACGCGCTCTACGCGGCCTGCGACGTGCCGGAGGCCGTGGATGCGCTGCGCGCCGCCGCGCCGGATTTGATCGCGCTGTTCCGCACCGATTTCTCGCGCACGCTGTGGGTGCTGGAGCGTGCGGACGCGCGCATCGAGGCCGCGCTCGATCAGGGCGAGATCATCGCGCGCGTGAACGGCGAGACGCGCCGCGCGCCGATCTGCGAGATCGAACTGGAATTGCTCGAGGGCGACGACGCGGTCTTGCCGGAACTCGCGGCCGGTTTGTGCGAGGCATTGCCGGGGCTCGCGCCCGACGACGTCAGCAAGGCGCAGCGCGGTTATCAACTGCGCGCGGGCTGATACGGCGCGCCGCCTGCGCCTCCTTTCACCGCTTTTTCGTATTGTTCATGGCCACTCGATCTTCGTCCCGCGCGACTCAGCAGACCTCCATGTCGTTGTTCGACGAACCGGCTGTCTCGCCAGCCGCCGCAGCGCCTGCCGCTGGAACGCCCGCGGGCGCGCCGCTGGCCGAGCAGTTCGAAGCGCTGCCGGCCGCGTGGCGCGCGCTGCTCGAACCGTTCATGCAGACCCGGGCGTACACGGACCTGTGCCGCTTCGTCGATAGCGAACGCGCGGCCGGCAAGACGCTCTACCCCGCCGACGTGTTCCGCGCGCTGCGCCTGACGGACCCCGACTCGGTCAAGGTCGTGATCCTCGGCCAATACCCGTATCACGGGGACGACCGCGGCACGCCGCAAGCGCATGGCCTCGCGTTCTCGGTGCCGCCCGGCGTCAAGCCGCCGCCGTCGCTGCGCAATATCTTCAAGGAAATTTCGGGCAGCCTCGGTTTCGCGGCGCCTGCGCACGGTTGCCTCGACAGCTGGGCGAGCCAGGGCGTGCTGCTGCTCAACACCGTGCTCACGGTCGAGCGCGGCGCGGCGGCGAGCCACGCCAAGCGCGGCTGGGAAGCGTGCACCGACCTTCTTATCGGTGCGCTCGCGCGGCGCCGCCACGGACTCGTGGTCATGCTCTGGGGGGCGCACGCGCAAGCCAAGCGCGCGCTACTCGAAGCGGACGCGCACTGCGTGCTCGAAGCGCCGCATCCGTCGCCGCTGTCCGCGCATCGCGGCTTTCTGGGCTGCGGGCATTTCGTGCGCGCGAACGAGTATTTGACCGAGCATGGACGCGGCGCGATCGACTGGCGCTTGCCGGAGACGGGGCAGACGCTGGCGTGACGCGGCGGCGGGACGCCCGTTCCGAAACCCGCCGCGCTTGAATCGAGTGTCCGTGAGCCGGCCGAGGCTGCACGGAATCGAAACCGGCGCACCGCCGTCACGCACAAACGGCAACGCCGCGAACCCTTACGGGTCGCGGCGTTTTCATTGGGCTCGAGCCGCCGCGGTGCCAGCGGCTCAAGCGTGGCCTCGCGGCGAATTAAACCGTGGCGATCGCCTCGCGCGCGCCGGCCAGCGCGGCACCCGCAGCGTCCGGCCCCATGTTCAGGCCTTCGGCGTAGATGAACGTCACGTCGGTCATGCCGAGAAAGCCGAGGAACGTCTTCAGATACGGCGTCTGCGTATCGTTCGGCGTGCCTTGGTACTTGCCGCCGCGCGCCGACACGACAAAGACCTTCTTGCCCTTGACCAGACCTTCCGGACCGTTCTCGGTGTAGCGGAACGTCACGCCCGCACGCGCGATCCAGTCGAAATAGGTCTTCAGTTGCGAAGAAATGCCGAAGTTGTACAGCGGCGCGGCGAGCACGATCAGATCGGCGCCCAGCAGTTCTTCGACCAGCGCGTCGCTCTTCGCGATCAGCGCGTTCTGTTCGGCGCTGCGCTGCTCGGCCGGCGTGAAGAATGCGCCGAGCACGGCGTCGTCGAGGTGGGGCAGCGCGTGGCGCGTGAGGTCGCGCACCTTGACGGTCGCGCCGGGATGGTCTTGCAGCAGCTTGGCCGTCAGTTCGTCGGCCAGCAGGGTCGATTGCGCGCCTTGCGTGCGCGCGGCGGAATTGATTTGCAGAATCGTCGTCATGTCAGGCTCCAGGGGGTGGGGTTCGCGCCGTACGGCACGCAGTGACGCCATTGTGCGAATCCCGCGCCTCCGGAAAAACCCGTCCCACCGCGACGCATCGTTGCGCCACGAGAACAATCGCGGCGCCGTTTCAATCCGACCCTATGCTTGCGCGGCTACCAGCTTGGCTGCCGGCTCGACCGCGGCCCCACGGCCGACCTCAAGCGCCGAGCCACGCTTCGCGCCATTTGCGCACCGCGGCCGGTTTATCGACGGTCGTGAGCCGGTAATTGACGACCTCCGGGCCGTCGAGCTTCAATTGAACGACGCGCAGCTCGTCGCGGCGGAACGCATGGATCTCGACGCGCTCGCCGGCGCGGTAACGCGCGAGCAGCGCGTCGAGATTGCCGCCCGTCACGCGCAGGCCGTCGATCGCCACGAGCACGTCGCCGGCCGACAGGCCCGCGCGCTGCGCCGCGC
>CAUPOD010000381.1:0-3413 GCA_963512745.1 uncultured Burkholderia sp.
GCGCAAGTATCTGCTCAAGCAGACGGCCAACACCGTGTTCACGAAGATCGGCGCGGTCAAGGAAGTGCTCGACGTGCATACGCTGACGCACGCGGTGGACCGTCACGACCTGAAGATGAACGACATCGGCCGCGTGTCGCTGACGCTGCAAAAGCCGATCGTCTGCGATACCTACGATGCGCATCCGGGCACGGGCGCGTTCGTGCTGATCGACGAAGCCACGAACCACACGGTCGCGGCGGGCATGATCCGCGCGTTCTCGGCCTGAGCGCGGCGCGCAGCGCGAGCGAGTAACCGAGCATGAACGAGCGAACCATGGGCAAGGTCTACCTGATCGGCGCGGGCCCCGGCGCGGCCGATCTGATCACGGTGCGCGGCGCGCGGCTGTTGGCGGAGGCCGACGTCGTGCTGCACGACGCCCTGGTCGAGCCCGCCATGCTCGACTACGCGCCGCATGCGCGCAAGATCGCGGTCGGCAAGCGTTGCGGGCAGCGCTCGACCGCGCAGCAGTTCATCAACAAGCAGTTGGTCGACGCCGCGCGCGAGCATCGCGTCGTGGTGCGTCTGAAGGGCGGCGATCCGATGCTGTTCGGCCGCGCGGCAGAAGAGATGGCAGCGTTGGAAGCCGCCGGCATCGATTACGAAATCGTGCCGGGCGTAACGGCCGCGCTTGCGGGCGCCGCTTCGCTCAAGCGTTCGCTGACGCTGCGCGGCGTGTCGCGCAGCGTCGCGTTCGCCACGCACAGCCGCGCGCCCGGCAGCGCTGAGCTCGGCGAAATGGCGCGCGCCGATTCGCTGGTGTTCTACATGGGCCGCGACAGCGCGCCCGACATCGCGCGCCAATTGCTCGAGGCGGGGCATGCGGCAGCCACGCCCGTCGCGCTCGTCGAGGCGGCCAGCACCGAGCGCGAACGCAGCCTGACGCTGACGCTCGGCGCGCTGTCCGAGGGCGCCGCGCAAGAGTGGCTCGATCCCGCGCAGCCGAGCCTCGTGATGATCGGGGCGGCGTTCGCGGCGCGCGTGGCATCGCCGCATCTCGATCTGGCGGTCGACCCGGCGCAATTGCTCGCCGCCGAGGCTGCGCTCAGCGCCGCCTGATCCGTCCCGAGTCTCCGGGGCTTTGACGCCCGCGCTTTCCGCGCCGATACGCCACGTTGGCTGCCGGCGCCGCATTGCACGCTGGCGTCACTGCGGCTTGACGCGCCGAAACTCCCCCGGACTCACCCCCATCCATTTCCGAAACGCGCGATGAAACGCGCTCGGCTCCGTGAAGCCGAGTTCGCCCGCGATCGCCGCGATACTGAGCGGCGTGTCGCCGAGCAGCGTCAGCGCGAGCGCGCGGCGAATCTCGTCCTTGATCGCGGCGAAGCCTTGCCCCTCGGCCTGCAGCCGGCGGCGCAGCGTCGCGGGCGGCATCCGCAATTGCGCCGATAGGCGCTCGAAGTCGGGCCATGCCGAAGGCGGCGTGGTTTTCAATAGGGCGCGGATCTGCGCCGTCAAGCCCTCGTCGTGCCGATAGCGCACGAGGATGTTCGCGGGCGCGCCGCGCAGAAACGTCTGCAGCGCCTTCTCCGAGCGGATCGTCGGCAGCGCGAGGTAGCTCGCGTCGAACACGATGCGGCTCGCGGGTTCGCCGAAGTGCACGGGCGCGCCGAAGAAATGGCGGTAGTCGGCGCGGTGCGCGGGGCCGTCGCCCGCGAAATCGACGCGCTTGAGCGCGATGCGGCGGCCCACGAGCCAGCACGCGAGGCCGAGCAGGATCAGCCAGAACGTGCGGTACGCGAACGCGGGGCGCGGGCCGCCCGCGTCGCTGAGCACGATCTGCGCGTTGCCGTCGCGCGCGGTCAGCAGTTCGCCGTGCGGCTCGTCGAGCACTACGCGCAGAAACTGCAGCGCGCGTTTGAGCACGTGCTGCAAGGTCGGCGCGTGCAGCACCGCGTGACACATCAGCGCAAAGCTGCCGCGCCGCATCGGCCGCGCGCCGAGGCCGAAGAACTCGTCGTCGGTGGCCTCGGCCATCGCGAGCCACAGGCGCCCGTATTGCTCGGCCGTGACGGGACCGGCGACGGGTTCTGCCAGCCCGGCCGCGCGCAGCACGGGCCCCGCGGCCATGCAGCGCGCGGTCAGGCAGGCCAGCGCATCTTCGACGAAGCCCGGGGCGATCACGGTCGAGGCCATATCCGGTTCAAACTCCAAGTAGCAAAGTGGCAAAAACGATCAAAATACTAACCAACGAATGTCATTGTTTGCAATGTCCGTAGTGGCTAAGATGGATTAATCACGATCGATCCAAAGCGGCGCGCCGGTCCGCGCCGCGCATATCCCAGGACAAGGAAGAGACATGCAACTGAAGGACAAGGTATTTCTCGTGACGGGCGCGGGATCGGGTCTCGGCGCCGCGGTCGCGCGCATGGTCGTCGCGCACGGCGGCAAGGTGGTCGCGCTCGACGTGGCCGCCGAAGCGGGAGAAGCGCTTGCGCGCGAACTCGGCGATGCCGCGCGCTTCGTGCGCACCGACGTGACGAGCGAGGAAGACGGCCGCGCCGCGGTGGCCGCGGCGCGCGAGGCATTCGGGCGCATCGACGGGCTCGTCAACTGCGCGGGCGTCGCGACGGGCGAGCGCGTGGTCGGCCGCAACGGCGCACATGCGCTGGCGGCCTTCGCGCGCACGGTCTCGATCAACCTGGTCGGCACGTTCAACATGCTGCGCCTCGCGGCCGAGGCCATGTCGCAGCAGGAAGCCAACGAGGACGGCGAGCGCGGCGTGATTGTCAACACCGCGTCGGTCGCCGCGTTTGACGGTCAGATCGGCCAGGCCGCCTATGCGGCGTCGAAGGGCGGTGTCGCGGCGATGACGCTGCCGATCGCGCGCGAACTCGCGACGTTCGGCATCCGTGTCGTGACGATCGCGCCGGGCCTGTTCGCCACGCCGATGATGACGGGCATGCCGCAGGAAGTGCAGGACTCGCTCGGCAAGAGCGTGCCGTTCCCGCCGCGTCTCGGCCGTCCCGCGGAATTCGCGGACCTCGTGCGCGCGATCGTCGGCAACCCGATGCTGAACGGCGAGGTGATCCGTCTCGACGGCGCGCTGCGCATGGCGCCGCGTTGAGCGAAGAGAGATGCATTGGAAGGTAAGGAGACAAACATGAGCCATTCCGATCCGGTCGTGATCGTGGGCGCGGCCCGCACGCCGATGGGCGGTTTCCAGGGCGCGCTGGCGTCGGCGAGCGCGAGCGATCTCGGCGCCGTCGCGATCCGCGGCGCGCTCGACCGCGCAGGCCTGCCGGCCGCCGACATCGACGAAATCCTGATGGGCTGCGTGCTGCCCGCGGGCCAGGGCCAGGCGCGCGCGCGGGGGGGCGCGCCCATCCCGCCCCGCCCGCGCAGGACCCCCGCCCCCACCCCCAACAACA
>CAUPOD010000382.1:0-3400 GCA_963512745.1 uncultured Burkholderia sp.
ATGCGCCGCCGGGATCCCCGCCGGGGCCTGCCGGCTGCGGGCCGGCCGGGTTCGCGGCACCGCACGGGCGAGCCGCGCGCAGCACGCGCGAACACACGCGTTTCTTGAATATGGACCGATTATGCGGCTTTTCAAGAGCGCGCGCTTGGACTGCCGCAAAACTTCAAACCCTTGCAAACCGTGACAGAAGCGGGGCGTTATCGGCTTTACAACGGCGCGCCGCGAATCGCAAAATTTTCTTGACAGCCTTTTAAAGAGCGCCAACAATCAAGCTGGCACTTTTAAAATATTTGCTTTTGCAGCAAAGAATGGAAGGCCGAGGTGAGCGGTGAGGGGGTGACGGGCGGCGCTAGCTGGCCGTTTAGCTTTTCAAACGTGCTCTTGTATGTAAGTAGCGACGTGTGACAGGGGAAGTAGGATGGCAACTGGTATTGTCAAGTGGTTCAATGACGCGAAGGGCTTTGGTTTCATTACGCCCGATGAAGGCGGCGAGGATCTGTTCGCACACTTCTCGGCCATCAACATGCAGGGCTTCAAAACCCTCAAGGAAGGCCAGAAGGTGAGCTTCGAGATCGTGCAAGGCCCGAAGGGCAAGCAGGCCTCCAATATCCAGGCCGCTTAAGCGCCCGCGCCTTCGAGGCTGGATAAAATGAAACCCGGCTGCATGCCGGGTTTTTTTTCGTCCGCGTCACGGCCAGCCCGCTCCCGGCGCTTATATCGAAAAACCATATCCTCAATCCTTTTTATGCTTTGCGCCGTATAAGCCCCACTTATAGAATCCGTGGTTCGCAAAAATTTGAGCTACTGTTGATTTGACGACAGACCCTCTATTCCAACTCCATTCGCGCTCATCATGAAATCGATCCGTTCCCTGCTGCTCGCCGCCCTGATTCCCGCCGCGCTCGCCGGCGTGTCCGCCCACGCGGACGAACTCGCACAGATCAAGTCGTCGGGCCAATTCAGCTTCGGTACCGAAGGCACGTACGCGCCGTTCACGTTCCACGACATCGGCGGTAAGCTGACCGGCTTCGACGTCGATATCGCGACCGAAATCGCGCGCCGCCTCGGCGTCAAGCCCGTGTTCGTCGAAGGCAAGTGGGACGGCCTGATCGCCGGCCTCGACGCGGGCCGCTACGACGCCGTCGTCAACGAAGTGTCTATCACCGACGCGCGCCGCGCCAAGTACGACTTCTCGAGCCCGTACATCACGAGCCACGCGGTGCTGATCGTGCGCCGCGACAACACGGGCATCAAGGGCTTCGACGACCTGAAGGGCAAGAAGTCCGCCAACACGCTGACGAGCGACTTCGGCCACATCGCGGCTTCGCACGGCGCCGAAGTGGTGCCGGTGCAGGGCTTCAACGATGCGATCGCGCTGCTCACGTCGGGCCGCGTCGATGCGACCGTCAACGATTCGCTGTCGTTCCTCGACTTCGTCCAGCACCAGCCGAACGCGCCCGTGAAGATCGTCGCCACGGATACCTCGAAGGAAGCGGATCAGTCCGGCATCCTGCTGCGCAAGGGCGATCCGGCGCTGGTCGCGGCCGTGAACAAGGCGCTCGCCGACATGAAGGCCGACGGCACTTACGAGAAGATCTCGCGTAAGTACTTCGGCAAAGACGTTTCGCAATAATCCGGAGCACCGAGCATGCCGCCGTGGCTGCAATTGATGGCCCAGTCCCTGTGGCCGCTGCTCTCTGCAGGAATCGAGTTCACCGTTCCGCTGACCCTGGCCTCGTTCGCGATCGGCCTCGTGGTCGCTTTCGGCGCGGCGCTGGCCCGGTTGTTCGGGCCGCGCTGGCTGAAGGGCGCGATCGGCTTCTATATCTGGCTGTTCCGCGGCTCGCCGCTGCTGGTGCAGCTGTTCGTGATCTTCTACGGGCTGCCCAACGTCGGCATCGTGCTCGATCCGTTGACCGCGGCGATCATCGGCTTTTCGCTGAACGTCGGCGCGTATAACGCCGAGGTGATCCGCGGCGCGATCGAATCGATTCCGCGCGGACAGTGGGAAGCCGCTTATTCGTTGAGCATGACGCGCGCGCAGGCACTGCGCCGCGTGATCTTGCCGCAGGCCGCGCGCGTCGCGCTGCCCGCGCTTTCCAACTCGTTCATCGCGCTGGTCAAGGATACGTCGCTTGCGGCCGTGCTGACCGTGCCCGAGATCTTCCAGGCCGCGCAGCGCATTGCCTCCGTGACCTACGAGCCGCTGATTCTCTATATGGAAGCCGCCTTGATCTACCTGGTGTTCAGTTCCGCGCTCTCGTCGTTGCAGACGCGTCTCGAGCGGCGCGTCGGGCGTCACGCCGTTTTCCACGCGAGCGTCTGATGATCGAACTGCGCCATATCGACAAATCGTTCGGCACGCACCGCGTGCTCAAGGACATCGACCTGACGCTCGCGCCGGGCAGCGTGACCGCGCTGATCGGGCCGTCGGGCAGCGGCAAAAGCACGCTGCTGCGGTGCGTGAACCTGCTCGAGATTCCCGATTCGGGCACGCTCGCGATCGGCGATGCGCGCGTCGAGTTCACGCCGGGGCACATGCCGCCGCGCGACAAGATCCTCGCGATCCGGCGCCAGACGGGCATGGTGTTCCAGAACTTCCAGCTGTTTCCGCATTTGAGCGTGCTCGACAACGTCATGGAAGGGCTCGTGACGGTGCAGAAGTGGGACAAGGCGAAGGCGCGCGAGCGCGCCATGGTGCTGCTCCGGAAGGTCGGCCTGGCCGACAAAGCCGATGCGTGGCCCGCTACGTTGTCGGGCGGCCAGCAGCAGCGTGTGGCGATTGCGCGGGCCTTGGCGTTGTCGCCGCAGGTGTTGCTGTGCGACGAGCCGACTTCGGCGCTCGATCCGGCGCTGGCGGGCGAAGTGGTTGCGGTGCTGCGCCAATTGGCGGAGGAAGGCACGACCATGCTGATGGCTACGCACGATTTGCGGTTGGCCGCGTCGGTCGCGCATCAGACGGTGTTTCTTGAGGACGGGGCTGTGGTCGAGGCTGGGCCTTCGAAGGAACTGTTTAATGCCCCGCGGGATGAGCGCACGGCTCGCTTCGTGGCGACGCTTAAGGAACACGGGGCGGTGTAGCCGCCGCTGGCGCGGCGGCGGGCGGTGGTTTTTAAAACGTTGGCTAAGTCGTGACGGGTTTGGGTTTGAACCGTTGGCCAGTTCACGCTTGGGAGGACGGGGCATTGCCCCAAACATCCAACCCACCTTTCACTGTCCTTCCCATTTTTTCCAACTTATCCTGCCTCGACCGCCACAGTTAGATGGAATTGGGAATGGGGTAAATGAGTAATCGGGTAAGTGGGGATTTGAAAAAAGTGGACGCGCTGAAAAACCGGCGGTGTTTCCGGCATTGACCGGTCGGGCTGGGGTGCGCTATCTGCTGTAGGCAACCGGAAGC
>CAUPOD010000383.1:0-3399 GCA_963512745.1 uncultured Burkholderia sp.
GGCCAACGGCAGGCGGGCCAGGCGGGCGCGCCTCACTGCGGCTCTCCGGACGCGTCCGCGTGCGGCTGGCCGCCATCGGCAGGGGCATCGGCCTGGCCCACGCGTTCGAGCCGGTAACCGTAGCCGTAGATCGGCGCGAGCCGGTAGCCGTTCTCGGGGCGCAGGCCGAGCTTGGTGCGCAGCATCGACACGTGCGTGTCCATCGT
This sequence comes from uncultured Burkholderia sp., assembly GCA_963512745.1. Classification (GTDB taxonomy): domain Bacteria; phylum Pseudomonadota; class Gammaproteobacteria; order Burkholderiales; family Burkholderiaceae; genus Burkholderia. Next base: position 207 of record CAUPOD010000383.1, read on the forward strand.
ACGCGACGGGATATCGGTCGCCTGCTTCCAGACCAGATCGAGGATGTGCGCACGCGACAGCGGCCGATCGAGATGCTGGAACAGCAGCAGCGCGAGCTCGAATTCCTTGAGCGTCAGGTTGACGGGCTTGTCGTCGAGATAGGCCTGCTTCAGATTGGTATCGAACTTGTAGCGCCCGAATTCGCGCACCACGGCTTCGGTATTGGCCGGATACGCGCGCCGCAGCAGCGCGTCGATGCGCGCGCGCAGCACCGGCCCCGACACGGGCTTGACGACGTAATCGTCGGCGCCCGCGTTGAGAATCTGGGTGATGCCGCTCTCGTCGTCGCGGCTCGTCATGAAGATGATCGGCAGGCGGTGCTCGTCCTGGTTTTCGCGGACCCACCTGAGCACCTCCTCGCCCGACAGGTCCGGCACGTTCCAATCGAGCACGAGCAGATCGAAGGTTTCGCGCTGCAGACGCTTCTTGAGCGCCTTGCCCTCTTGAAACGCATAGCACGTGTGACCGGCCGACGTCAGAAGCTCGCCGACGAAATCCGTCTGCGCCTGGTCGTCATCCAATACGGCAATTCTCATAATTCCCCGCACAGAAGTATCACGCGCGCGCTGGCTGCCGCACCCGCGCGCTGCGGCCGCAGCAGGCCCAAGGGAATGGGCAAGTCGACAGCGCGCGCTGTGATTATAGTCTGAGCAAACGGCCCGCAAGAGTCATGCAGAACCAGAATAAAACCTCATGATGCATTGACGCGACGCGCCAACGCAACAAATAGGTAACGACCACATGGGTCCGGAACGGGAATTCAGCGCGTTTCGAGCGGGGGCGGCGCTTCCTCGGCGGGGACGGGTTTGGGGCTCAGCGCCTCGAGCAGATGGCTGCGCACGTGCTCCCAGGCCATGCGCGCGTAGTCGGGGTGCGTGGCGGCCCTGGGGTGGGATAGATCCAATACGCGCGCCAGGGTGGCGGCGCAGTGGCTCGGGCCGGTTTGCGGCGCAGCGGCGGCCGCGCTGCGCAGCCACATGGCCAGTTGCGGCATTTCGGCCGCGGCGGAATCCGCGTATGCCTCGAGCGCGGCGCGCGCGTGACGGTCGTGCGCCGGTTCCAGCGCGAAGCATTGCGCGGCCTGCGCGCGCTGCCGCGCCTTTCCGGAAGGATCGAACGGCAAACGGACCGTTCGCGGACTGAACAGCATCGAATCTCCCAATACCCAATACGAGCTTCCCGCCGTACGACGGGAACCACGCAGTATAAGCAGGCCCCGATGGCGCAGTGGTTAAAAATTGTTAGGCGGCACGCGCCGCGAGGCCGCGAACGCCGGCCGGTTAGCGGCGGCGCATCAGGAATACGAAGATCTTGTCGTGCACCGAGCTTTCGACGATCTCGTTGCCGGTCTGCTTCGCGAACGCCGCGAAATCGCGCTGCGCGCCCGGATCGGTGGCGCTGACCTTGAGAATCTGGCCGCTCTCCATGTCGGCGAGGGCTTTTTTGGCGCGCAGGATCGGCAGGGGGCACGTGAGCCCGCGCGCGTCGACTTCCTTGTGAATCTGCATGGGGATGGATCGCGGAATAAGGGTGAATGCTGTGGGATGCCTGTAGGAGACACCGGAATTTATGCTCGATTTTACTCGCTGCCGCGCATGGCCGCGCACGGCCGCTTACACGAGCAGCGGCAGCAGCGCGTCGCGCAGCGCCTGAGGCAGCGGCACGGGCCGGCGCGTTTCGCGGTCCACATAGACGTGCACGAAATGTCCGTGCGCCGCGCTCGATGCCGCGCCCTCCGCGAACAGTCCGACCTCGTAACGCACGCTCGACGTGCCGAGCCGCGCGACGCGCAGCCCGGCCTCGACGCGCTGCGGAAACACGAGCGGCGCGAAATAGCGGCACTGCGTCTCGACGACGAGCCCGATCGTCGCGCCGCGCTCGAAATCGAGCACGCCGTGGCGCAGCAGGTATTCGTTCACGACCGTGTCGAAGTAGCTGTAATAGACGACGTTGTTCACGTGCCCATAGACGTCGTTGTCCATCCAGCGCGTCGGGATCGTCAGGAAATGGCGGTAGGCGCCGCGCGCATGCGGCTCGGGTTTGGCTTCGGACATGGCGGTTGGGGTTCGGGTTCGGACTGTTTCGGACGTCGTATCGGGCGTGGCGGACTTTACAGCGAGGCTTCGAGCATGCGCCGGTAATCCTCGGCGGTCGCGAGGCGCGGGTTGGTCTTGTGGCAATGGTCGCGCAGCGCGCCGGCAATCACCGCGCCGAAGTCGGCACGCGTGACGCCGAGTGCGGCCAGGCCCGTCGGCAGCCCTAAACGCGCGGTCATGTCGTGCACGGCCTGCGCGAGATCGGCGTCCCCGGGCAGGCCCATCGCGTGACGCATGCGCGCGAAGCGGCGCTCGGCGACCACGGACGGCGCGTCGGCGTTGAAGCGCAGCACAGCGGGCAGCAGGATCGCGTTGAGCGTGCCGTGATGCAGCGCGGTTCGGCCGTCGATCTTGAGCGCGCCGAGCGGATGCGACAGCGAGTGCACGCAGCCGAGCCCCTTCTGAAACGCGAGCGCACCCTGCACCGAGGCCGACATCATGGCCAGGCGCGCGGCACGGTCGGTGCCGTCGCGCGTGGCGCGCTCGATATGCGCCCAGCCGCGCGCGAGCCCGTCGAGCGCGATGCCGTCGGCGGGCGGATTGAACGCAGGCGCGAGGAAGGTTTCGATGCAATGGGCGATCGCGTCCATGCCCGTCGCGGCCGTCAGCGGCGCGGGCAGGCCGAGCGTCAGGCCCGGATCGCAGATCGCAGCCTTCGGCAGGAGATGCCAGCTGTGGAAGCCGAGCTTGCGGCCGTCCTCGAGAATCAGGATCGCGCCGCGCGCGACCTCGCTGCCCGTGCCCGCCGTGGTCGGCACGGCGATCAGCGGCGCAGCCGCGGCCGTGATGCGCGCGCTACCGCCCTCGATGGTCGCGTACTGCGTGAGCGGCCACGCATGCGTGGCCGCAAGCGCGACGCCCTTGGCGAGGTCAATCGACGAACCGCCGCCGACCGCAATCAAGCCGTCGCAGCCGGCCTCGCGATAGCGCTGCGCGGCGGCCAACACGGCGGCTTCGGTGGGGTTCGGCGGCGTAGCGTCGAACACGGGCGCGCCGGCCATGCCGAGCGCGCCGAGCACGCGGGCCACGAGGCCGGCGGCCAGCACGCCGCGGTCGG
>CAUPOD010000384.1:0-3399 GCA_963512745.1 uncultured Burkholderia sp.
GTCCCCGCCGGCATGGTCGGCGGCGGCGCGCTTGCGCTGGGCGCCGCGGCGGCGATGTACCTCGCGCTGCCGTCGCCGACGCAGCGCCTGACCGAGGAACTCGTGGACAGTCATGTACGCTCGCTGCAGATGGATCATTCGATCGACGTGCTCTCGACCGACCGCCATACCGTCAAGCCGTGGTTCAACGGCAAGCTCGATTTCGCGCCGCCCGTCGTCGATCTCAAGGCGCAGGGCTACCCGCTGACGGGCGGCCGGCTCGACTATCTGAACGGGCGCGCCGTCGCGGTGCTGATCTACCGCTACCGTCTGCACCCGATCGACCTGTACCTCTGGCCCGACGGCACGGATACGGCCGCGCCCGCCGACGCGAGCCTCAAAGGCTACCGGATCGCGCACTGGCGCATGGACGGCATGAACTACTGGGCCGTCACGGACGCGGGCCAGGCGGAACTCGACGGCTTCGTGCAGGCGCTGCGCGCGAACGCGGGCACGTAGCGCGGAAACCTGCCCGCGGCACGCGCCCGCCGGACATTTTCTGCAGCGCCGGGAATAAACGAACGACCACGCCGGTTTACCCGTCAACAGCGCGCCGCGCTTCGGGAGACCGCCATGTCGTCAGATGATTCGATTCGCCGTTCACGCCGCCACGCCTTGAAATGCCTCGCCTTCGGCGGCGCCGGCACGCTGTTCGTCCTCTCGGGCGGCGTGCTCGCCCCCGTCGCGCTGCAAGCCGCGGAAACGGGCTCCGGCATGCCCATGCCGGAGGGCATGCCGCTGTTCGTGCAGATCAGCGATTCCCATATCGGCTTCACGAAGGACGCCAACCCGGACGTCGCGAGCACGCTGCGCCAGAGCATCGGGCTCGTCAACGGCATGGCCGCGCGGCCGTCGCTCGCGATCCACACGGGCGACATCACGCACCTGTCGAAACCCGAGGAATTCGATCTGGCCGGGCAGATCCTGTCCGGTCTGCAGATCCCCGAACTGCATACGGTGCCGGGCGAGCACGACGTGACCGACGGCACGGGCGCCGAATACTTCCGCCGCTTCGGACGCGCATCGGACAACCGCGGCTACTACAGCTTCGATCACGCCGGCGTGCACTTCATCGCGCTCGTCAACGTGATGCACTTCAAGCCGAACGGTCTCGGCGCGCTCGGCGACGAGCAGCTCGCGTGGCTCGAAAGCGATCTCAAGGGCCGCTCGTCGAGCACGCCGATCGTCGTGTTCGCGCATATGCCGATGTGGACCATCTATGCGCCGTGGGGCTGGGGCACCGGCGATTCGGGCGCCGCGTTCGAGCATCTGAAGCGGTTCGGCTCCGTGACGGTGCTGAACGGGCACATCCATCAGATCGTGTCGAAGGTCGAAGGCAACATCACGTTCCACACGGCACGCTCCACCGCGTATCCGCAGCCGACCGCCGGCGACGGCCCGGGGCCCGGGCCGCTCGTGGTACCGCACGAGCGCCTCGCGTCGATGCTCGGCGTGACGCGCGTCGACGTGGCCGCGCATCCGTCGCGCCTCGTGCTGCAAGACGCGACGCTCGCTTGAGCGCGGCCGCGCCGTTACCCGTTACCCGCTTCATCGCAACCCGCAACCCGCACGCTACGACTTAGGGAAAAAACATGAGCCCGTCCTTCCGCCTGCCGCGCCTTTTGACGAGCCTCGCGCTGCTCGCCGCGCTCGCGCCGTTCGCGTCGCCCGCTTGCGCGGACGGCGCCGCCACGGTCACCATCAAGAACTTCATGTTCGAACCGATGTCCGTGACCGTGCCGGCCGGCACGACCGTCACGTGGAAGAACCTCGACGGCGAGCCGCATCTCGTGGTGAGCACGGACGGTTTGTTCCGCTCGCCCGCGCTCGACCAAGGCGAAACCTTCAAGTATCAGTTCGCCAAGCCCGGCACGTACGCGATCTTCTGCGGGATTCACCCGAGCATGAAGGCGACGGTGGTGGTGCGGTAAGCGCGCGCAACAAGCCACGGCGGCAGGCCCGCAAAACGCGCGTGCCAACCGTGGCCAGCGATGCGGCGTTCAGAACGAATGCCGCATCCCGATCCGCACGTCCGCCTGCGTGCCAGAGGTCGACGGCGCGAAGCTGTAGCCGATGACCGCATCGACACCCTGCGAAGCCCTGAGCCAGTCGCCCGAGACATAGACGTCGGTACGCTTCGACAACAGGTAGTGCAGGCCGGCCGACACCTGATGCCAATGATGGCCTTCGAAGTGCGTGTACTGATAGCCGCCGATCGCGCTCAGCGAGCGTGTGACCTGCCAGTTCGCGCCGCCTTCGCCGACCTGCATCGCCGAACTCGCGCCGGCGCCCTTGATGGTCGTGAAGGTGTAGTTGCCCGTCAGCGTGACGTTGCCGATCGCGTAGCTCGAACCAACCCCGAACGTTCCTTGCCGATCAACCGGAAACGCTGTGTTCGCATAGAGATCCGTAAGCGCGCCCGTGGCGGGATCGACGCTCACCGTCGGACGTCCCAGGAAGGTACGGGTGCCGATCATCGCGTAGGGATCGAAGCCGTAGATCCCGCTCGGGTCGTTCAACTGCGTGTAGGCCGCGCCGATCGTGAAATCGCCGCGCGCGTAATGCGCGCCCGCGCTGTACGCGCTGCCCCGGTGGAAGTTGCCCGCTGTGTTGCCGAACGACCACATGGCGCCGAAGGTCAGCCCGTCGATGTCCTTGGAAAGATATTTGACGGCGTTCGGCAGGCGGTCGCCGTTGAAGCGGTCGAAGTCCCCCTGATGGATCGCATAGCCGCTCGCCCACGACGAGATGTTGTAGCCGTACACCATCTCGTCGGTCATATCGAGTTGATCGCCGAACGACAGCGTGCCCCAGCGGTTGGCCAAGCCCACGTACGCTTGCCGCCCGAATTCGGCGCCGCCGAAAGCGAGTTTGCCGGTGCCGAGACGGAAGCCGCTTTCGAGCACGAAGACGGCGGACGCGCCGCCGCCGAGATCCTCGGTGCCCTTGACGCCCCAGCGGTTGCCGTAGGACACGCCGTCGCCGAACTCGGCCAGACGCGCGCCGCCGCTATTGCCGACGTAGGTCACGCCGGCGTCGAGAATCCCGTACAGCGTGACGCTGCTCTGCGCACGCGCGGCGGCTGGCACGATCGCCAAGGCGGCGGCGGCAAGCGAAACGGCGGCGGCAATTTTTCTTTTCGTCATGGTGTGCATGGTATGCGGGTAGGAATGGCGGCCGCGCCTGCGCGTTTCGCGGAATATCCAGCGTACGGAATATCCAATACACGTCTTTATATAAGTAATCCGAAACTATTCGAGCGCGAGCCGAACGATGCTGATGCACCCTCAATATCGCCGACACGCACCGTGCGTGGGAAGACGCCGCACGGTTATTCAGACATAAGGCCCGCTTATGCGA
>CAUPOD010000385.1:0-3378 GCA_963512745.1 uncultured Burkholderia sp.
GCGGCGGACGCGCCCGCGGGCGCTTGCGTGCTCGCGGGCAGCGTGCCGTTGATTTCCTGCGGATCGTGGAACACCGCATATGCGAGTATCAGCACGCTCACCACGAGGCTCGCGCCGAGTACGAGCTTGGGGCGCTCGCCCGCGGCGCCGCACGCGCGGCGCACGAACGGCAGCAGCAGCCAGATGCCGAAGATCACGAGCACGTCGCAGCGCGGCGCCAATGCCCAGAAATCGGAACCGACCTCCCACACGCCCCACACCATCGAGCCGATCAGCAGCGCCGCGTACAGCGTCAGCGCCTCGGCTCGGCGCTTATGGATCAACAGCGCCGTGACCAGCAGCGCGAGGCCGGCGATTACGTAATACGGCGTGCCGCCGACCGAGATCAGCCAGATCCCGCCGATCGTCAGATACACGCCCGACAACAGCGCAAATGCGGCGGTCAAATACCGCACCCAGCCCAACGGCGATGTGTGTTTTTCCATTTTGTAGGGAAATAGAAAGCGGATGAAAAATAGCGCACACCTTAACATCGTTGATCGGGTCGTGCAGCGACGCGCCCCGCCCGGCTGGCGCGGGAAGGGTATGTGCAAATAACTAATCTGACTTTGGAAGCCGCGCGCGTCCCGCTTAGGATCGACCCTTTGCCGGCCGTTTCCGCATGTCGTCCACCTTCGCTTCTGCTTCCGCGGCGGTATCCCCGTCCGCTCCGTCCCAGGCTTCCCTGCCCGTCATCCGTTCCGCGTTCGACGTGTCCGAGCTCGTCAACCGCGGCGCCGCGGCCGGGAGCAACGCGCGCATCGTCGTCGCCATCGCGCTCGGCGGCGTGTTTCTCGACGCATACGATCTCGGCGCGCTCGCGTTCGGCCTCAAGGACGTCGCGCGCGAGTTCTCGCTGACGCCGACGGGCACCGGGCTCGTCGCGTCCGCGATCACGTTCGGCGCGATCTTCGGCGCGCTTTTCGGCGGGTGGCTGACCGACAAGATCGGGCGCTACCGCGTGTTCATGGCCGACATGTTCTTCTTCGTGGTCGCCGCGCTCGCGTGCGCGTTCGCGCCCAATGCGTGGGTGCTCGGCGGCGCGCGCTTCGTGATGGGGCTCGGCGTCGGCATCGACCTGCCCGTGGCGATGGCGTTTCTGGCCGAGTTCTCGCGGCTCGCGGGGCGCGGCAACAAGGCGTCGCGCATCGCGACCTGGTGCCCGGTCTGGTACGCGGCGATCAGCATCTGCTACCTGCTCGTGCTCGGCTTCTACGCGGCACTGCCGGCGAGCCACGCCGGGTTGCTGTGGCGCGTGATCCTCGGCTTCGGCGCGGTGCCCGCGCTGCTGATCATCGCCGTGCGCAGCCGCTATATCAGCGAATCGCCGGTATGGGCCGCGAATCAGGGCGACCTGGCCGGCGCCGCGCGCATCCTCAAGCGCTCGTACGGGATCGACGCCACGGTCGCGCCCGAGGCGAGCGTGGCCCGCGCGCCGGCCGTGCGCGCGGGCGCATGGCGCAACTACGCGGCGCTGCTGCGCGGCGTATATCTGAAGCGCACGGTGCTGGCGACGGCGATCGGCATCGCGTCGGCGTTCGCGTACAACGCGGTCGCGTTCGGGCTGCCCGTGATCATTTCGAGCTTCCTCAAGCAGTCGATGCTGACGACGATCCTCGCCTCGCTCGCGCTGAACCTCGGCTTCGCGTTCGTCGGCGGCCTGATCTCGGTGCGCATCGTGCCCAACGTCGGCGCGTGGAAGCTGACCGTGCTCGGCTACGCGCTGCAATTCGCGGCGCTGGTGGGGCTGGCCGTGGTGGGCCGTCCCGCCTCCGCGCCCGAAGTCGCGGCGGCCATCGCGCTGCTCGCCGCGTTCCTGTTCGGCCAGGGCATCGGGCCGGGCTCGCACAGCATGACGTTCGCATCGCTCAGCTATCCGACCTCGCTGCGCGGCGTCGGCGTGGGCTTCAACCAGACGCTGATGCGCGCGAGTTCGGCCGCCTCGCTGTTCCTGTTCCCGGTGCTCGCGGCCGCGCTGAACACGCGCGTGTTCTGGATCATCGCCGCGGCGCCGCTGTGCGGGCTGATCGCGCTGTTCGCGCTGCGCTGGGAGCCGTCCGGCTACGACGTCGATGCCGAGGATTTCGGCGCACGCGCGCCGGCGCAAGCGGGCCGCGTTTAATTGTCCGCCGTCTCGGTGTTCACGTACATCGACTGCAGCCCTACTCGGCCGGGCCCCGTGAAGCGGTTCAGGATGAAATTGAGCCCGGCGCCGAAGAACCCCGACGTGAGCCGGTCGGCGACGGTCTCCATGCGCACGCTCGGGTCCTTGTAGAGCCAGCCGCCCGGCTCGATGTCGATGCTTTCGCCGGGGCCGAGCACCTTCTCGAACACGTTGCCGTAGCCGTGCAGCCAGAGCACGCCTTGCGCGGAATCGCTCGTGAACTTGTCGATGAAGAAACCCGTGCCGCCGAGCAGCATGTTGCTGATGCCGCGCACGCGCTCGAACGTGTAGTCGACGTTCGACGTGGCCGCGAGGAATTGATGCTCGCGCACGTGCAGCTCCTGGCCGCGTTCGAGATGGATCGGTACGATATGCCCCGCCCCGTCGCGGCTGAAGCCGATCACGCCCGGGCCGCTCGCCTCGGTCACGAAGATCTGCATTCCGGCGATCATGCGCTTGAGCGCGCCCTTCACGGGGCGCAGGCCGATGCGCACGCTCGGCTGCTTCCACAACAGGATGTGATGCTCGAAATAGACGGGCTGCTGACTCACGTCGATCGACAGCACGGGCACGAGCTCGCCGCCGATGTGATAGGTCACGCCGCCGTGGGTCTCGTCGGCGGCGTAGCTCGGCATCAGCTTGGGCAGTTGATTCATGACGTCTCCTTCATCTCTCTATGTGTGTCGATTCGGCGCGGCGGCACTTGGGCCGCTCGGCGATAATGCTCCGAAATCATCGAAACGAAAACGCAGGAGACTACGCATGAGCGTCGATTTCGACGGACGCGTGGCGATCGTGACGGGCGCGGGCGACGGACCGCGCGGGCTCGATCGTGCCCGAGGCCGGCAGCGTGCAAGGACGCAACGAGATCGAAAAGGCGAGCGCCGCGGCACCGCGCTGACGCAAGACGGCATCGGCACGCGTACGGCCGAGCATGGCCGCGCGAGACGCGTAGCGCGCCGCGCATGCGGCGACGTACGCGGCGACATACGTCGCGGCCGCCGGGCGTTACCGGTAGTTCACGAAATCGACGACATCGTTCAGGAACCACGGCAGAATCAGCTGCGTGTTCGGATCGCTGACGCCCACGGTCAACCGCGGCTGCGCGCCGCGATCGCCCGCGGGCACGTATGCATGCGCGGGCGCGGCGCCGGGCGGGACGCTCAGCGCGTCCG
>CAUPOD010000386.1:0-3374 GCA_963512745.1 uncultured Burkholderia sp.
TTCGGAAATCAAGCTCCTGCATCAGCGCCTCGGCACGACGATCGTCTACGTCACCCACGACCAGATCGAGGCGATGACGCTCGGCGACCGCATCGCGGTCATGAAGGACGGCGTCGTGCAGCAGTTCGGCGCGCCGCAGGAGATCTACGATTCGCCGGCGAACTTGTTCGTGGCGGGTTTCATCGGCGCGCCGCCGATGAACTTCATCAACGGCAAGCTCGTGGAGCAGGGCAGCGGCGTGGGTCTCGAATACGATACCGGCGTGGCGCGCGACGTGTTGCGGCTGCCGTTCGACCGTGCGCGCGTGGCCAAGTACATCGGCCGCGAGATCGTGCTCGGCTTGCGTCCGGAGCGCATCACGGATGCGCGTAACGCGCACACGGGTAACAGCGTCGAATCGCAGCTGCAGCCGATTCAGGTGCGCGTGGACGTGATCGAGCCGACGGGGCCGGATACGCACGTGTTCGCACAGGTCAACGGCAAGCGCATCATCAGCCGCGTGCACCCCGCGGCCGAGCCGCAGCCGCAAGAGACGTTGACGCTGTTGTTGGATGTGACGACGGCCGTGGCCTCCGCCCCGGAGACGGAAGAACGGATTGCTTGAGTGAGAGTGTAGTGAGAGTAGGCCGGCCGGTGGCCGCCCTTTTTTCTTTTGGGTGTTTTGGTTGGTGGGTTATGTTGCGTGAACCCCGGCCCGAAGGTTCAAGCGCCCTAAAAAATCCGACCAGCGGATAACGACCGATCACGCATGTTCCGTGCGTTACCGTATCCTTACCCCCCAATCCCGCTCCCATCCTCCCAAGCTTGAGCGTGCCACTGTTTTTTCAGCATCAGCATCATCAGTAGCGCCACCCAAACTTCACCCCTGCGCCCGCGTCTCCATAGCCCGCGTTCCTTGCAGCAGCACCAGCACAGCCCCCGCGCCGCCGTCGTTCGGCCGCGCCTCGCAAAACGCGAGCACTTCCTCTTTCTGCACGAGCCACGCCCGCACCTTGCCCTTCAACACGGGCTCCTTGCCGACCGAGCCGAGTCCCTTGCCGTGAATCACGCGCAAACACCGCAATCCCTGCCGCGCCGAGCGGCGGATGAACTCGGACAGCGCGTCGCGCGCCTGGTCGCGCCGCATGCCGTGCAGATCGAGCTGCGCCTGCACGACCCACGTGCCGCTGCGCAGCTTGCGCACGACGTCGTCGCCGAGCTCGGGGCGCCGGTAATAAAGCGAATCGTCGCTGTCGAGCAGCGTCTCGGGATCGAACTCGTCGGACAGCATCGCCGAACGCATTTCGGCCTCGGCCCGATGCGTGTGCTTGGGAACCGGCTCGGGTTGCGCGCGGCTCGGCGTGACGGCCTGCCGGTGTCCCGCCGGCAACGGCTTGACCGTGCCGATCTCGTTACGGAACAGGTTTGCGTCGGCCGCGGCGGCGCGCTCGGCTTTTTGCTCGGCCACACGCGCCTGGGCGCGGCGCTCGGCTTCTCCTTTCAGCGAAGCGCGCAGCGCGCCGAGCCCGGCCAGACCCTGGCCACGAGCGGGTGCGGGCGCGGTCGCAACCGGAACCGGTGCGGCTTGAGATGCAGCGGGGGCGTGCGCACGGCGCGGCGCGCTATCGCCCGGATGAGGCAGATTCTTGGCCATGATGCGACTGGCGGAAAGGCGGAAAACCCGGAAATGAAAGGCCGGGCACCCCTTGCGAGCGTGCCGGGCCGTGCCGCGCGGCGGCGAATCAGTGCGCGTCGTCGTGCAGCGCTTCGAGGTAGCGCTGCGCGTCGAGCGCGGCCATGCAGCCCGTGCCCGCGCTCGTGATCGCTTGACGGTACACGTGATCCTGCACGTCGCCGGCCGCGAACACGCCCGGCACGCTCGTGGCCGTGGCATTGCCGTTCAGGCCGGCGTTGGTGATGATGTAGCCGTCCTTCATCTCGAGCTGGCCCGCGAAGATCTCCGTGTTCGGCCGGTGGCCGATCGCCACGAACACGCCTTGCACGTCGAGATCCTCGGTCGCGCCGGTATCGGTGCGCTTGAGGCGCAGGCCCGTCACGCCCGATTCGTTGCCCGTGACTTCTTCGAGCACGGTGTTCCACTTGATCTCGACCACGCCTTCCTTCTCCTTGGCGAGCAGGCGGTCGATCAGGATCGGCTCGGCGCGGAACTTGTCGCGGCGGTGGATCACGGTGACCTTCTTGGCTATGCCGGCCAGGTAGAGCGCTTCCTCGACCGCGGTGTTGCCGCCGCCGATCACGGCGACGTCCTGGTTGCGGTAGAAGAACCCGTCGCAGGTCGCGCAGGCCGATACGCCGCGGCCCATGAACAGCTCTTCCGACGCGAGGCCGAGATACTGCGCCGACGCGCCCGTCGCGATGATCAACGCGTCGCACGTGTATTCGCCCGAATCGCCGATCAGGCGGATCGGCTTTTCATGCAGCTTCGCGGTATGGATATGATCGAACACGACCTCGGTGTTGAAGCGCTCGGCGTGATCGAGGAAACGCTGCATGAGTTCGGGGCCCTGCACGCCGGCCGCGTCGGCCGGCCAGTTCTCGATGTCGGTCGTGGTCATCAGCTGGCCGCCCTGGGCCAGACCCGTAACCAGCATCGGCGACAGATTGGCGCGCGCGGCGTAGATGGCGGCCGTATAGCCGGCCGGGCCGGAACCGAGAATCAGCACTTTGGCGTGTTTGGTCGTGGACATGAGTGAAATCCGTAAAAAGCGGCCGGACGGGATCGAGCCTCCGGCACGACGAGGCGGCACGCCCGCGGGCCGGAAGGCCGCGCGGCAGCTACCTGGGAAGATGGGTACAGGTTCGACATTATAAAGGGCGCCGCGCGCGCTTGCCGGGCAAGCGTTTCAATCGCGGCGATAGCCTTTGACGATTGGTCCGCTTCCCAGTCGCGACACGTCATGGCGCGTTACCGTCATTTACATTCGCTTTTGCGGCACTGCGTTTACAATAAGCCGAATCGATTGGCGGCGCGCCGCGGGGCGCGCCATCTCTACCCGGATTCATGGCAAAAGCTCCCTATACCGCTCAGGCGCAAGCGTTGCCGCATCGCATGTCGCGGCTCGTCGTCGAAATCCGCTGGCTGCTGCAGGTCGCGCTGTTCGTGTTCCTGCTGATGGCCCTTCTCAGCTACAGCCGGCTCGACCCGTGCTGGTCGCAGGCCGCGCAGGTCGATCGCATCTCGAACTGGGCCGGCCGCGCGGGCGCGTGGGTGTCGGACGCATTCCTGCAGATCTTCGGCCTGTCCTCGTACTGGTTCGTCGTGGCGCTCGCGCGCCATATCGGCGCGAACTACCGGCGCATCACGCGCCACGAGACGCTCGCGGCCGCCGCGGACGACGACCGCGACGACGAACCCGGCGCACGCGCCGCACGGC
>CAUPOD010000387.1:0-3372 GCA_963512745.1 uncultured Burkholderia sp.
TCCGAGCTGACGCCGGAGCAGGCCAGCTACATCGGGTTGTCGATGTAAGGCCGTTACATGCCTAACAACTACCGCTATTAAACTCGCGGGGTACGCGAGCCGCGGCGCCCGCATCCGGGCGGCCGCGGCGGACCGCCCGCCCGCGCGGCGCGGTCCGACTTCCGGCGGTTGCCCTCTACTTTAGGAGCGATGCACATGACCCTTCTCCTGACCTGGCTCATCAATGCGCTGGCGCTGCTCGTGATCACGTATCTGGTGCCGTCGATCCAGATCCGCAGCTTCGGCACCGCGCTGATCGTGGCCGTCGTGCTCGGTTTGATCAACACGATCATCCGGCCCGTGCTGATTTTGCTCACGCTGCCCGTGACGATCGTCACGCTCGGCCTGTTCATCCTGGTCGTGAACGCGTTGTGCTTCCAGCTGGCCGCGTCGCTGCTCAAGGGCTTCGAGGTGTCGGGATTCTGGTCGGCCTTCATCGGCTCGATCCTCTACAGCATCGTGTCGTGGCTGTTGGCCGCGCTGATTCTCGGTCAACGCAGCCTCGGCTGATCCGGTTCCCTGCTTATGAAACCGATCGAACTTTCCTTTGAATTCTTCCCGCCCAAGACGGCGGACGGCATCGACAAGCTGCGCGCCACGCGCGCGCAGCTCGCGCCGCTCAAGCCCAAATTCGTGTCCGTCACGTTCGGCGCGGGCGGGTCCACGCAGCAGGGCACGCTCGATACCGTGCTCGACATGCAGAAGGGCGGCCTCGAGGCCGCGCCGCATCTATCGTGCATCGGCTCGTCGAAGGACGACCTGCGCGCGATTCTCGACCAGTACCGTTCGCACGGCATTCGTCACATCGTCGCGCTGCGCGGCGATCTGCCGTCGGGCATGGGCGAGATCGGCGAGCTGCGCTACGCGTCCGAGCTCGTCGAGTTCGTGCGTGCCGAGCACGGCGACTGGTTCTGGATCGAGGTGGCCGGCTATCCGGAATACCACCCGCAGGCGCGTTCGCCGAAGCTCGATCTCGAGCATTTCGTGCACAAGGTGAAGGCCGGCGCGAATTCGGCGATCACGCAGTATTTCTACAATCCGGACGCGTATTTCCGTTTCGTCGAGGACGCGCGCAAGCTCGGCGCGGACGTGCCGATCGTGCCGGGCATCATGCCGATCACGAATTTTTCGCAGCTGCAGCGGTTTTCGGATATGTGCGGCGCGGAGATTCCGCGCTGGATCGCGCGTCGTCTGGAAGGGTTTGGGGACGATCGCGATGCGATTCGGGCGTTTGGCGCGGATGTGGTGACGGCGTTGTGTCAGCGGTTGATCGACGGCGGCGCGCCGGGGCTGCACTTCTATACGCTGAATAATGCGACTGCTACGCAGGCGGTTTGCGGGCGTTTAGGCGTTTGATTTCGGGCTCGCTGCGCGAGCCCGGTTTTTGTTGTTGAAAGTCCCGCGGGGAGGTGATTCCGGCGGGATTTTTTTTATCCGCGTGTGCTGCTTGTTAACACCGGTTAACACCGGTGGCTAGTTCGAACGTGGGAGGACAGGGGTAGCTACTCACCTACGGTTGCCTCCGGTGAGTAGCTACCCCTGTCCCGACCGGTCCGATTCCCCAAAAAACCACCCCTCCCCCGGTTACTGCCGTTCCTGCGCTTTTACGCCTCGTTCTCTCGAGCTCGAACCTGCCGCCGGTGCTAAAAATCCCATCCTTCAATCAAACATCAAAGCTTTTCAGCCAGAAAAGCCAACGTCCGCCCATGCGCCAGCGCGGCCGCGCGCTGATTGTATGAAGCGCGGTCGGTGCAGTTGAACCCGTGCTCGGCATCCGGATACCATTCGAACCGCGCATTGTCGCGTCCCGCAAAAGCGTCCTTCACCTGCGCGACCGCCTCCGGCGGAATACCGTGATCGTGGCCCGCATAATGGAACAAAATCGGCTGCGTGACCTGCGCCGCACGGTCGAGTTGAGTCTGAATGCCGCCGCCGTAATAAGCCACCGCCGCATCGACGAATCCCGCCGCGGCAGCCAGGTACGCAAGCCGGCCGCCGAAGCAGTAGCCGATCGCGGCGATCGTGCCGTCGCATTCGGGCAACCCGCGCAACACCGCGGCCGCCGCGCCGATGTCGGCCATCGCCTGCGCGACATCCGTCTGCTGCATGAGCTCGATGCCGCGCTCGCGGTCCGCACCGTCGTACGCGAGCTCGACGCGCGGCGCCTTGCGCCAGAATACGTCCGGCGCCAACGCCACGTAACCGTCGGACGCATACTGATCGGTCACGGCGCGGATATGGCCGTTGACGCCGAAAATCTCTTGCAGAATCAACACGCCAGGCCCTTTGACCCGCTTGGGCAGCGCAAGGTACCCCGAAAAGTTTTCCTGACCGTTGGGAATGTCGATCCACCGTGAAGTCATGGGAGTTCTCCTGACGAGGGCCGCACGCTGCGGCCGAAAATAGGCGGCGCCCAGTGTGCCACCATTCGCCACGGCCTGCAGGCGCCGCCCCGAGATCCTTTCAGCCAACCCCGTTGCCCCGCTGCTCCGCCGCGTCGCCCATCGTATCGGCCACGGCCTCACGGGCACACCGGTTACACCGGTACACCACACCCGCCTCGCACCCCGCCGAACCGGGCTTATCTGCGATACCGATCGCAGCGATCTTCATATTTAATTTGTCTGCGCATGCGCCGCTTCGCTAGAGTCTCGGACATCGTCCACGCGCCCCCCGAGGAACGCATCTCATGCCCCACGCCACTCCGTTCGCCGCGCATTTCGATCTGCGCCTGCCGCTCGTGCAGGCGCCCATGGTGGGCGTGACCACGCCCGAGCTGGTTGCCGAGGCATCGAACGCAGGCGCGCTCGGCAGTCTCGCCGGCGCGGCATTCGATGCCGCCCGCCTCGCGGCCGAAGTCTCGGCCGTGCGCGCGGCGACCGCACGGCCGTTCGCCGTGAACCTGTTCGTGCTGCCCGAAACCGTACCCGACGATGCCGTGCTGCATCGCGCGCTGGCTGCGCTCGCACCGCTGCGCGCCCAGTTCGGCCTGCCGCCCGCTACACCGCTCGAACGTTATGCGCCGGACTTCCGCGCGCAACTCGACACCTTGATCGCACTGCGCGTGCCGGCCGCGAGCTTCACGTTCGGCGTGCTCGATCCGCACGACGTGGCGCGGCTCAAGGCGGCCGGCACCTACGTGATCGGCACGGCTACGCACTTGGCCGAGGCGCTTGCGTGGCGCGCCGCGGGCGCCGATGCGGTCGTCGCGCAGGGCGCCGAGGCCGGCGGCCATCGCGGCACGTTCATCGGCCGCGCCGAGGATGCGCTGATCGGCACGTTCGCGCTCGTGCCGCAACTCGCGGACGGCTGCGGCCTGCCTGTGCTGGCGGC
>CAUPOD010000388.1:0-3341 GCA_963512745.1 uncultured Burkholderia sp.
GGTATGTGGTCACGCGGTGGGCCCCCCCCCCGCCGCGCCGGCGCCGCCGAATCGCGGCGCCGTCCTCGGACACGCGGGAATCGACTACCTGCGTGTCTTCGTGGCGGCAGAACGGGCAGCGCATCGGCGTTTAGCCGTAGACCGGGAAACGCTTGGTCAACGCGGCCACCTGCTCGCGCACGGCGGCGATCGTCGCCGCGTCGTGCGGATTGTCGAGCACGTCGGCGATCAGATTGGCCGTCAGGCGCGCCTCTTCCTCGCCGAAGCCGCGCGTGGTCATGGCCGGCGAGCCCAGGCGGATGCCCGAGGTCACGAACGGCTTTTCCGGGTCGTTCGGGATCGCGTTCTTGTTGACCGTGATGTGCGCCTCGCCGAGCACGCGCTCCGCTTCCTTGCCCGTGATGTTCTTGGCGCGCAGATCGACCAGCATCACGTGGCTTTCGGTGCGGCCCGACACGATGCGCAGGCCGCGCTCGATCAGCGTCTCGGCCAGCACGGCCGCGTTCTTGACCACTTGCTGCTGATACGCCTTGAATTCGGGCGTCGCTGCTTCCTTGAACGCCACGGCCTTGCCCGCGATCACGTGCATGAGCGGACCGCCCTGGATGCCCGGGAAGATCGCCGAGTTGATGGCCTTCTCGTGCTCGGCCTTCATCAGGATCACGCCGCCGCGCGGGCCGCGCAGGCTCTTGTGCGTGGTGGTGGTCACGAAATCGGCGTGCGGCACCGGGTTCGGATATTCGCCCGCGGCGATCAAGCCCGCGTAGTGGGCCATATCGACCATGAAGTACGCGCCGATCGACTTCGCGATGCGCGCGATGCGTTCGAAATCGATGCGCAGCGCGAACGCCGAGGCGCCCGCGATGATCAGCTTCGGCTTCTTCTCTTGCGCCAGGCGCTCGAGCGCGTCGTAATCGATGTCTTCCTGCGCGTTCAGGCCGTAGCTGACCACGTCGAACCACTTGCCGCTCATGTTGAGCGCCATGCCGTGCGTGAGGTGGCCGCCTTCGGCCAGGCTCATGCCCATGATCGTGTCGCCCGGCTTCAGCACCGCGAAGAACACGCCCTGGTTCGCCTGCGAACCCGAATTCGGCTGCACGTTGGCCGCTTCCGCGCCGAACAGCGCCTTGACGCGGTCGATCGCGAGCTGCTCGACCACATCGACGTACTCGCAGCCGCCGTAGTAGCGCTTGCCGGGGTAGCCTTCCGCGTACTTGTTGGTCAGTTGCGAGCCCTGCGCGGCCATCACGGCCGGGCTCGTGTAGTTTTCCGAGGCGATCAGCTCGATGTGATCTTCCTGGCGCTTGTCTTCGTGCTGGATCGCTTGCCAGATCTCGGGGTCGATATTGGCGAGGCTGTTTTGGGCTCTGTCGAACATACGGTTTCCGTCAATATGTACAGGTTGACCGGGTGGCTGAGTACATGGGATAGCCAAGGGGCTGGCCAGCTCGACGTGGCGGAAAAATCCGCTCGGCACGCGCAGGCAGCCACCGGCAAATATGCTCGGCGCACAACGGCTGCCCAGGCGAACGGCAAAACGGCGCCCCGCGCTTCACGGTGGGTGGTTCCACCTTGAACCCCTAAGGTTCTATCGCCAGTCACGCAGGGGGTGATTGAGCCGCTAAGTGTATTGGATGGGCGGCGAATAGGCAACCGAGCGGCAACCGAACCGCCGCGCTGCAATATCATTAGACTATCCGGCATCCGCCTCTATTCGTCTGACTTTTACTGGGAGTAGCAATGATCGTGTTCGTTACCGGCGCGTCGGCCGGATTCGGTGCCGCCATCGCGCGCGCCTTCGTCGAGGACGGCCATAAAGTGGTCGCCACCGCCCGCCGTAAAGACCGTCTCGACGCCCTGGCGGCCGAACTCGGCCCGGCGCTGCTGCCGCTCGAACTCGACGTGCGCGACCGCGCCGCCGTGGCCGCGCTGCCGGGCCTGCTGCCGCCCGAATTCGCGGCCGTCGACGTGCTCGTCAACAACGCGGGCCTCGCACTCGGCGTCGAACCGGCCCAGCGGGCCGACCTCGACGAGTGGCAGACCATGATCGACACCAACTGCCTCGGCCTCGTCGCCGTCACGCACGCGCTGCTGCCCGGCATGATCGATCGCGGCCGCGGCCATATCTTCAACCTCGGTTCCGTGGCGGGGCGCTACCCGTACGCGGGCGGCAACGTGTACGGCGCGACCAAGGCCTTCGTGCGCCAGTTCAGCCTGAACCTGCGCACCGACCTGCTCGGCACGCCGCTGCGCGTGACCGACGTCGAGCCGGGTCTGTGCGGCGGCACCGAGTTTTCGAACGTGCGCTTCCGCGGCGACGACGACAAGGCCGCCAAGGTCTATGCGGACGTGACGCCGCTCAGCGCCGAGGACATCGCCCGTACTATTTACTGGATCGCCACGCAGCCGGCCCACGTCAACATCAACACGATCGAGATGATGCCGGTCGCGCAGGCGCCCGCTGGCCTCGCCGTGCACCGCGGATAAATCCGCTGGAGCCCCGCGCGGGCGGGTTCGGCGGCCGCTCCGGCGGCCTTGTGCAACAAACCGTTACGAATCGGCATGATGCGCTGCGGCGAGGCGCCCGATCGTTCCGGTAAAATGCGCGCCATGAATTCGCCCACCCGACTGTCCGAAACGGCATCCCGCTTCACGTGGCCGATTCGCGTGTACTACGAAGATACCGATGCCGGCGGCATCGTCTTCTACGCGAACTTCCTGAAATTCTTCGAACGCGCGCGCACCGAATGGCTGCGCGCGTGCGGCGTCGATCAGGGCCGGCTCGCGCAGGAAACCGATGCCATTTTCGTCGTGCGCAGCACGGCGCTCGAGTACCATGCGCCGGGGCGCCTCGACGATCTGCTGCGCATCGACAGCACCATCACGCGGCTCGGCCGCGCGACAGTCGAGTTCGACCAGGCGGCCCTGCGCGGCGAAACCGTGCTGGCCGCGGGACAGATCCGCGTGGCTTGCGTCGATCGCACGACGCTCCGCCCGTGCGCGATTCCGGACGCGGCGCTGGCCGCGCTGAAGCGCGGGCCGGCCGCAACGAACGCGTGAAATACGCCTGAAACGCAGCACTCATTTCCGATTGGACCGCCCCTCCGGGACGCTTAGTCAATTCATTCTATGAACAACGCCCAAGACCTGTCGTTCGTTTCTCTCGTTCTCAATGCCAGCGTGCTGGCCCAGGCCGTGATGGCGCTGCTGCTCGCGCTGTCCGTGCTGTCGTGGACCTTCATCTTCCGCAAGTGGTTCGCGATCCGCCGCGCGCGCGTGCAGACCGAGCGCTTCGAGCGCGACTTCTGGTCCGGCGGCGACCTGAACACGCTGTACCAGAG
>CAUPOD010000389.1:0-3341 GCA_963512745.1 uncultured Burkholderia sp.
TGCCCGAGCTGGGCCTGCGTGATGCCGTTCTGGGCGCGCGCGGCTGCGAGCGCGGCGTTGTCGGCGGCCAGCGTGGCGAGCGCCTGGTCGCGCGTGCTGGTCAGCTGCGACAGATGCTCCTTGGTGTCGGCGCCCGTCTCGGCCAGCGGCGCGTAGCGCTTGACCTCTTGGCTCGCGTGGTCGGCGCCGATCTGCGCGGCGCGCTGCTGCGCGGCGGCCTGCGCGATGTTGGCGCCCTGCTGGGCGATCTGCGCCTGCGCCTGGGCGATGTCGGCCTGGCGCGCGGTGACCGTCGCCTGTGCCTGGTCGAGCGAGACCTGGTACGGTTGCGTATCGAGTTCGACGAGCGGATCGCCGGCCTGGACCGTCTGGTTGTCGGCCACATAGACCTTCGTCACGTAACCGGCGATTTTCGGCGCGGCGGTCACGCTGTCGGCCTGCAGGTACGCGTCGTCGGTGCTTTCGATGAAGCGCCCGACGGTCCACCAGTGCGCGAGCCAGACCACGCCGGCAATGAGCGCCACGGCGAGCACGCCGATCAGGACGGCGCGGCGCGGGCCCCGGCGCGTGGGCGAGGGCGGGTGTGCAGCGGGAACGGCGGGCGTGGGGGACGACATCGGCTTGATCCAATTTATTCCAAGTGGGACAATTATTCCACCCGATAGAAATGTGTCAAGTAGCGCGAGTGGGGAAACCATCGAATGACTAAGCGGACCCGGGCGGCGGACGTGCACGCGCACGCCTCGACCGAACCCAAGAAACTGCGCCGCCCGGCGGTGGGCGGCTATGCGCGCGGTGACGAGACGCGGCAGCGCATCATCACCGCCGCGCTCGAACTGTTCGGCGCGCACGGCTTCGGCGGCACCTCGACGCGCGAGATCGCCGCGCGCGCCGGGGTCAACGCGCCGGCGCTGCAGTACTACTTCGAGAACAAGGAGGGGTTGTACCGCGCGTGCGTCGAGGCGATGGCCGAGCAGGCGTGGCTCACGTTCGGGCCGCCCATCGAGCGCGCGCAGGCGGTGCTGGCCGACCCGGCGGCCGGCGCGGACGCGGCGATCGACGCGCTGCTCGGCATCCTGCGCGCGGTGGCCGAGAAGATGTACTGCGCTGCCGAGCTGAAGACGCCGAACGTGCGGCTGTTCTTCGCGCGCGAACAGCTCGGCGAGGAACCGCCCATCGCCACCGAGATTCTGATGCAGCGCGTGCGCCGTCCGCTGCACGCGGCTTGCACGGCACTGCTCGAACGCATCACGGGCGAGCCGTCCGGCAGCGAGCTGACTGGCATCCGCAGCCTGAGCCTGTTCGGCCAGTTCGTGATCTTCCACACGGCGCCGCTCAATGCGCGCATGCTGCTCGGCTGGCCTGCGACGGGCGACGACCACGCCGCGGTCTTGAGCCGCACGCTGCTTGCGCAGACGCGCGCGCTGCTCGAGGTCTGGCGGGACGGCGCGGCGGGCGCGATGCGGTAGGCCGCCGCGCGTATACCGCTGGATTGGCGGGGCTGGGCTGGGGCAATCCACGATTCCATCCTATAGTCCTACGGGCGCGTTCCCAGGTCTTGCGTGTCACATGCGTCACATTAGTGACTTGCGTGCGTCATCAAATTTACTGGCTGTTCCCGTTAACCTGCCGGCTCCCCCGTTCACCCGCAGGCTTAGACATGTCATCTCCGTTTGCCAGCCCGGCCGGCGATTCCAGCCGCGGCTCACGCTTGAGCCTTGCCGCCTTCCTGGTGGTCTTCGTGATCGGCCTCGTCTATGTGGCCCTGCATATCTCGACCGATCTTTCCCCGATTACCGAGCCGTCCGTGCTGCCGTACGTGCTGCTCGGCGTGGCGCTGCTGATCGCGCTCGGCTTCGAGTTCGTCAACGGTTTCCACGATACGGCCAATGCGGTCGCGACCGTGATCTACACGCATTCGCTGCCGCCCAACGTGGCCGTGGTGTGGTCGGGCACGTGGAATTTTCTCGGCGTGCTGACGTCGAGCGGCGCGGTGGCGTTCGGCATCCTGCAACTGCTGCCGGTCGAGCTGATCCTGCAGGTCGGCGGCCATTCGGGGTTCGCGATGGTGTTCGCGCTGCTGATCGCCGCGATCATCTGGAATCTCGCGACGTGGTCGCTCGGGCTGCCGGCCTCGAGTTCGCATACGTTGATCGGCTCGATCATCGGCGTCGGCCTCATGAATCAGCTGCTGCACGGCTCGTCGGGCACGAGCGGGGTCGATTGGAATCAGGCGCTCGGCGTCGGCAAGTCGCTGCTGTTTTCGCCGCTTATCGGCTTCCTGGCGGCGGGGCTGCTGCTGATCGTGATGCGCGCGCTGGTGCGCGTGCCCGCGCTCTATGCCGAGCCGGTCGGCAAGAAGCCGCCGCCGTTCTGGATCCGCGCGCTGCTGGTGCTGACCTGCACGGGCGTGTCGTTCGCGCACGGCTCGAACGACGGCCAGAAGGGCATGGGGCTCATCATGCTGATCCTGATCGGCACGGTGCCGGCCGCCTATGCGCTGAACAAGGCCGTCACGCCGGCCGAAACGCAGACCTTCGTGGCCGTCGCGCAGCAGACGTCGAACATGCTGACGGGCTATACGGGGGGAATCGTGTCGCACGCCGCGCGCGCGGACGTCGAGCATTACGTGCAGACGCGCAAGCTCGAGCCCGTCACGGTGCCCGCGCTCAAGCAGCTGATCGACGAGATCGCGGTGAACGTCGAGCAGGCGGGCGTCGCGATCGGCAAGATGCCGGTGGGCGTCGCCGACAACGTGCGCAACGAGATGTATTTGTCGTCCGAGGCGATTCGGTTGATGGACAAGGCCAAGGTGCCTGCTTTCTCGGCCCGCGACCGTGCGATTCTCGACAACTACAAGCATCAGATCGATCATTCGACCAAATACATTCCGACTTGGGTCAAGGTGGCGGTGTCGCTCGCGCTCGGGCTCGGCACGATGGTGGGTTGGAAGCGCATCGTGGTGACGGTCGGCGAGAAGATCGGCAAGCAGCATTTGACTTACGGGCAGGGGGCCGCGGCCGAGATCGTGGCGATGGCGACGATCGGGGCGGCCGACGCTTACGGGTTGCCGGTTTCGACCACGCATGTGTTGACTTCGGGAGTCGCGGGGACGATGGCGGCCAGCGGATCGGGATTGCAGTGGGGGACGCTGCGTAGCTTGCTGTTGGCTTGGTTGTTGACGTTGCCTGCGTCGATTGCGCTTGCGGGTGGGTTGTATTGGGTTTTTAGTTCGCTGCTTTGAGCGGTTTTCTTGGTTGATGAATCGATGTTGGGACTGGAGGGGGGGGCCGGGGGCGCCCCGCGCGGGGGGATTTAGCGGTTGGTTTAGGTGCTTGGCG
>CAUPOD010000390.1:0-3333 GCA_963512745.1 uncultured Burkholderia sp.
GCGCTGCATAGGTAACGGTCTGCAGCGTGGGCACGTCGAGATACGACTTCAGGTTCTGAATCACGCCTTGGCTCATCAAGAGCGCGGCGACGAGCGCCGACAGCGGCATCAGCACGTAGAGCGTGACGCGCGTGATATCGACCCAGAAATTGCCGATGGTTTGCGCCGTGTGGCGCGCAAATCCGCGGATCAGCGCGATCACGACGACGATGCCGGTCGCCGCCGACAGAAAGTTCTGCACGGTCAGGCCGAGCATCTGCGACAGATAGCTCATGGTCTGTTCGGGCGAATAGTCCTGCCAGTTGGTATTGGTCGCGAAGCTGACCGCGGTGTTGAACGCGCTATCGGCCGACAGCGCGCCGAACCGCTGCGGATTGCCTGGTAAGCTGCCCTGCACACGCAGCAGCGCGTAAAGAAACAACGCGCCAAGCGCATTCAGCGCGATCACGGCCACCGCATATTGCTTCCAGTTCATCTCCTGGTCGGCTCGGACGCCGCCCACGCGGTACAGCAAGCGTTCGAACGGCCCGAACCAGCGCACGATGCGCGACGAGCCGTCCATCACGCGCGCGATATAACGCGAGACGGGCACGGCCAAAAGCAGCAGGACGACGACGAAAAGCGCCGCCTGCACGATATCGTTGCCGCTCATTCGATGTCCTCCGCGCGCAGCAGCGCATAGACCAGATAAGCGAACAAGAACGCGGTCGAAAGGCCCGCGAGCCATATCATCCAGTGACTCACGGACGACCTCCGCGGCCATATTTGACGAGCGTTTCGCAGCCGGCGACCAGCGCGAAAATCAGCGCCGCGAACACCGCCAGCCCCCCTACGTACACAGCATCCATCTCGGTTCTCCGTTATCGGATTCGAACTGATCGAACGATATCGGGGCGCGCGTAAAGGGCGGCTTAAAGGTCGAGATCGCGATATAAAAATCCCGTAAACGACGCGAGCGGCGCCTGGGCGCCGCTCGGTATGGAAGAGCGGGAGGTCCGCGCGCGTGATGCCAGCGCGGATGCCTCGGTCAAACGAACGCCGTCACGGAATCAGCACGGTCGAGCCCGTGGTGCGACGCGCCTCGAGTGCGGCCTGCGCCTCGGCCACGTCGGCGAGCGCATAACGCTGGTGCACGTTGGGTTTCAAGTGCCCGGCCAGCACCTGCTCGAACAGCTCGGCCGCGCCGCGTTCGAGTTCGGCGCGCTTGGCGATGTAGGTAAACAGCGTCGGACGCGTGAAGAACAGCGAGCCGCGCGACGAAAACTCCTTCGAGTCGATCGGCGGCAGCGGACCCGAGGCATTGCCGAAGCTCACGAAGTAGCCGAGCGGCGCGAGGCAGTTCAACGAATCGATATACGTATCGCGGCCGATCGAGTCGTAGACGACGGGCACGCCCGCGCCGTTCGTGATGTCCTTGACGCGCTCGGCGAAGTTCTCGCGCGTATAGACGATCGGATGATCGCAGCCGTTCTCGCGCGCAAGTTCGGCCTTCGCGTCGGTGCCGACCGTGCCGATCACCGTGGCGCCGAGCGCCTTGGCCCATTGGCAGACGAGCAGCCCCACGCCGCCCGCGGCCGCGTGGATCAGGATCGTGTCGCCCGCGCGCACGGGGTAGGTGCGGCGCAGCAGGTACTGAGCGGTCAGGCCTTGCAGCATGATCGAGCCCGCGTCTTCGTAGCCGATGCCGTCGGGCACCTTGACGAGCCGGTCGGCCGACATCACGCGTTCCTGCGCGTAGGCGCCGGGCGGATTGGCGACGTAGGCGACGCGGTCGCCGAGTGCAAAGCCGGTCACGCCCTCGCCTATCTCGACTACCTCGCCCGCGGCTTCCATGCCGAGGCCGGCCGGCAGCGGCTGCGGGTAGAGGCCGGTGCGGAAGTAGATGTCGATGTAGTTGAGGCCGACGGCGTGTTGTTTGATGCGGATTTCGCCGGTGCCCGGTTTGCCTACTTCGACGTCGACCCACTTCATGACGTCGGGGCCGCCCGGGTGGTCGTAACGGATTGCTTTCGGCATGAGGTGCTCCTTGAAAGTGAGAGATGAGCGCGCACGGGGTGCGCTTGGGTTCCGGGTTTTTAAAGCGTCGGGTTGTTGAGGTCGGAGGTATTGACGGCGTTTGAGGTTGGGTTTGGGGCGGTGGGGAGCGCCAAGGGCTAGTTCAAGCTTGGGATGGGGAGGGGTATTCGCCGGAGGCAACCGTAGGCGCATATCTCTCTCCATCCTCCCAAGCATGAACTAGCCGACGGTTTAGGTTTACTACCCACACCCGCCCCAACCTCACGCTCAGAACGTCCCCGGATAAGCCCCGCCGTCGATCAACAAATTCTGCCCGGTAATGAAACCCGCGCGCGCGCCGCACAAAAACGCACACGCCGCGCCGAACTCGTCGCGCTCGCCGAAACGGCGCGCCGGAATTTCCTTGGCGCGCCGCGCACGCGCTTCCTCGAGCGTGATGCCGTCGCGCTTGGCCGAAGCCTCGAGCGTGACTGCGATACGGTCGGTATCGAACGCGCCCGGCAACAAGTTGTTGATCGTCACGTTGTGCTGCGCGACTTGGCGCGCCAAACCCGCGACGAAGCCGGTCAGCCCCGAGCGCGCGCCGTTCGACAACGCGAGCACGTCGATCGGCGCTTTCACCGCCCCGCTAGTGATGTTCACGATGCGCCCGAAACGGCGCTCGATCATGCCGTCGAGCGTGGCGCGGATCAGCTCGATCGGCGTGAGCATGTTGGCATCGAGCGCACGAATCCAATCGTCGCGCGAGAATCTCCGGAAATCGCCCGGGGGCGGCCCGCCCGCATTCGTCACGAGAATATCGGGCTGCGGACACGCGGCCAGCGCCGCCGCCCGGCCCTCGGCCGTCGTGATGTCGCAAGCGACCGTGGCCACGTTCACGCCCGTCGCGCGGCGAATCTCGTCGGCCGTGGCCTCGAGCGTCTCGCGCGTGCGCGCCACGAGCACGAGTTCGACGCCGTCGGCCGCCAGCGCCTCCGCGCAGCCACGCCCGAGCCCCTTGCTCGCCGCGCACACGAGCGCCTTGCGCCCCTTGATTCCCAAATCCATGATGTGCCCTCCTGACCTCGGTTCGATCCGTTCCATGCGCTATGCCGAATCTGCCGAGCGATCTTATCCGAAGCGCGCGCCGCCCGCTGACCGCGCACCGCTCGGCGACACGCGGCCCACCGTCCGCCCCGCCCGCTTGGTAAAATGGCGGACATCACCCCCACAGCGCCCGGCAGCGCGCGCGGGGGCCGCCCCCCCCCCCCCCCCCCTCGGCCCCGTCAAACCACCCCCCCCAAGCCCCCAAAAAGCCCGTTTAACCCGCATTAGATA
>CAUPOD010000391.1:0-3328 GCA_963512745.1 uncultured Burkholderia sp.
AAATCGTCGCGGCCGCTCTTGTCGTCTATGAACGCATCCACTTTGGGATTGTGCGGGTAGCGTCCCGGCACTATCTCTTCCTCGAAGCCCGACGCGGCGGGCGCGACGCGCGCGGGAGCCGGCGCGGCTGCCGAGGCGGGCTGCTGCGCGGCGGGTGCGGACGCCCCTGCGGGCGCATTGATCGGCATGCCCGGGCCCGATACCGGCGCCGTTTGGATGGCGCCGCGCGGCTGCTCGTGCGCGCATCCTGCCAGTGCGGCGCTCAACACGCACAACGCCGTGCCGAGCCACGCGGCGGACGCCTGCCGGGATTGTCGGGGCGGCGTGGTCTGCTGCGACTGGGCCGAGAGAGATTTCGTGCGGAACAAACGAGCGGACGCGGCTTGATCGAAATTCATGAGGTAGGGCGTGGGATGCGAAGCGGAATCGGTGCGGCCCAGTATAACCGAGCCATCGGCTGTACCGAACTCTGCCGCGCGCGATGTGTTAAGTTGGACCCCGCACGGCGCCGGCGTCGCACAGGCTTGCGGCGCACCGCGCGCCGTCGCGCATGTCGGAGACAGCGGCCCGCTGCCGGGCCCGCCACCTAACTACTATTATGGCAACGGCTTTTTATTCCCACCCCGACTGTCTGCTGCACGACATGGGGGAGTGGCATCCGGAGTGTCCGGCCCGTCTGACCGCGATTCAGGATCAACTGATCGCGAGCCGCATCGACGACCTGATCGAGCACGTCTCGCCGCCGCTCGTCGAAGAATCCGCGCTGCTGCGCGTGCATACCCAGGCGCATCTCGATTACCTGAAATCCGTCTCTCCCAAGGAAGGGCTCGTCGATATCGACGGCGACACGCTGATGAACCCGCACACGCTGCGTGCCGCGCTGCGCGCCGCGGGCGCAGCGGTCGAGGCGACCGACGCGGTGCTGGCAGGGCGTTTCGACAATGCGTTCTGCAGCATCCGGCCGCCCGGGCATCACGCCGAACCCGCGCGCGCGATGGGCTTCTGCTTTTTCGACAACGTCGCGATCGCGGCACGTCACGCGCTCGATGCGCACGGCCTGGAACGCGTCGCCATCGTCGATTTCGACGTTCATCACGGCAACGGCACCGAGGCCGCTTTCACCGGCGATTCGCGCGTGCTCATGTGCAGCTTCTTCCAGCACCCGCTCTATCCGTTCTCGGGCGAGAACAACACGGCCGCGAACATGGTCAACGTGCCGCTGCCGGCCGGCACCAACGGCCGTGTCGTGCGCGAGATCGCGGAGTTGTACTGGCTGCCGAAGCTCGAAGCGTTCAAGCCGCAGATGCTGTTCGTATCGGCGGGTTTCGACGCGCACCGCGAGGACGACATCGGCGGCATGGCGCTCGTCGAGGCCGACTACGCGTGGCTCACACGGCAGGTGATGGCCGTGGCGAAGCGCTACGCGAACGGCCGCATCGTCAGTTGCCTCGAAGGCGGGTACAACCTGTCGGCGCTCGGGCGCAGTGTCGTCGCGCATTTGCGCGTGCTGGCCGGGGTGGATTGAAGTCGGGCGACCGTCGACATTCGGCTTACGCATACGCGTACGCGTACGGGGCGGGCCGGGTGGAGCGTCTCGCCGAAACCGAATCGTTCAAGCCGCGCGCGGCAGATGCGCGTCGATCCAGCCGAACAGATCCGCGAGCACGCGCTCGCGTTCGAGATCGTTCAGCGTCTCGTGATAATTCCCTTCGTAGAGCGTCAGCATGCGGTCCGGCGAGCCGACCCGCGCGCCGAATTCGCGGCTGCCGTCGGGCTCGGTCAGCTCGTCGGCGGTCCCGTGATAGACGAGTACCGGCAGCTTGAGCGCGCCGCGCCTGGCCGCGATGCGCGCCATCGCGCCGAGCAGTTCGGCGCCCGTGCGCGCGGGCACCGCGTCGTGATGGACGAGCGGATCGGCGCGGTTGGCCTCGACCACGGCCGGATCGCGCGAGAGCAGGCTCGGGTCGATCTTGAGCGCCGGATAGCTCGGCCACACACGGCTCATGAAATGGCTCATGGCCAGCATCCAGCGCGGCACCTTGCGTCCCGGCGCGAGCGCGGGGCTCGACAGGATCAGCCCGGCCAGCGGGCGCGGCAGCGCCGCGCCGCGCTCGATCGCATAGAGCGCGGCGATCGCGCCGCCCATGCTGTGCCCCATCAGGAACAGCGGCGCATTGCCGTACCCCATGCCGCGGATGGCCGCGCCGAGCAGCGCGTCGGCATCGTCGAGATATTCGTCGAAACGCTCGACCCACACGCGCCGTCCCGACGACACGCCGTGCCCGCGCAAATCGAGCGCCCACAATTCGACGTCGTGCGCGAGGCAGTGCGCGGCGAACGCCTGGTAGCGCCGCGCATGTTCGGCCAGGCCGTGCACGAGCACGAGTGTCGCGCGCGGCGTGCCCGGCACGGGCCAGTGGTACGACACCAGCTCGGTGCCGTCGGCGGCGCGCAAGGTGCCGAGCACGGGCGCCGGGCCGATGGTGGGGGCGGCGGACTGGGTGGCTGTGGCTTGCATGGGGTCGGAGGCTCCGCGGGTCTTGGCACGACAAGAGGTTGAGTAAGACGCCGTCCGAAGTCCATCCGGATCTATGCCTAGCGTGCGGCGGATGGCCCGCAAACGGATTAGAGGATAAGATCGAATCAGCAAGCTTTGCGCGGATGCTTCTTTGCTTTTAAAATAGAACGATCGTTCGCTATTGGCTGATCTATCGTGCCGTCGAGCCATACCATCGACTCGTATAGTATGCGGACAGGCCGTATTCATTTCTTGGGAGCGTATGCATGAAAATCCTGGTGCCGGTTAAGAGAGTCGTCGACTACAACGTGAAGGTCCGAGTCAAGTCGGACGGGACGGGCGTCGATATCGCCAACGTGAAGATGTCGATGAACCCGTTCGACGAGATCGCCGTGGAAGAGGCGGTGCGTCTGAAGGAAGCCGGCGTGGCAACCGAAGTGATCGCCGTGTCGGTCGGCGTGCCGCAAGCGCAGGAAACGCTGCGCACGGCGCTCGCGATCGGCGCGGACCGTGCGATCCTCGTCGAAGCCGGCGACGGCGTCGAGCCGCTCGGCGTGGCGAAGATCCTCAAGGCGCTGGTCGACAAGGAACAGCCGCAGCTCGTGATCCTCGGCAAGCAGGCGATCGACGACGATTCGAACCAGACGGGCCAGATGCTGGCCGCGCTGGCTAACCTGCCGCAAGCCACGTTCGCCGCCAAGGTCACGGTGGCCGATGAAGGTGGCCAAAAGCGCGCGACGGTCGCGCGCGAAGTCGACGGCGGCACGGAAACGCTGTCGCTGTCGCTGCCGGCCGTGATCACCACGGACC
>CAUPOD010000392.1:0-3315 GCA_963512745.1 uncultured Burkholderia sp.
TGCTGCGCGCGCGCGTACATGCCCTTGGGATCGCGCTGGCGGCAGATTTCGAGGGGCGTAGAAATATAGGTCTCGCAGAACCCGTTGCCCACCACCGCGCGCGCGAGATCGCGCTGCGCCTTGAGCGGCGAGATCGTCGCCACGATCACCACGTACCCTTCGTGCTGGAACAGCCGCGCCACGTGTGCGAGACGGCGGACGTTCTCGATGCGGTCCTCGTCCGAGAAGCCGAGGTCGGCGCACAGGCCGGTCCGCACGACATCGCCGTCCAGCACCATGGCCTTGACGCCGTTGGTCAGGAACAAAGCACGCAGCGCTTGCGCCGTGGTCGTCTTGCCCGCGCCGGGAAGCCCCGTCATCCATAGAACCGGCACCGTGACCTGGAGCAATTCTCCACTCTTCATATCCATATCTTGTCCTTGCCGATATTGTTATTCCTCTGCGGGTGACGGAAGTTTAGCGGCTGCCGAATTGCTTGAAATCCCCCAAAATTTTTACGAAATATTACCAAAGTATTAAAAAGATAAAAGTCTCCCTCCAAACGCGGCCCGCCGCGCGCCCAGCTAGGCATGGCGTCGTTCGCTCGGCGCATGGCCGGTCCAGCGCTTGTACGCGCGCGAGAAATTCGCGCGGTCCGTATAGCCGACGCGCGCGGCGATCTCTTCGACCGACAAGGACGTGCCTTCCAGCAGGCGCTGCGCGTCGCGCAGGCGGATTTCGTCGAGCAATGCCGAGTAGCTCGTGCCGAGGCCGGCAAGCTTGCGCTTGAGCGTGCGCTCCGAGCAATGCAGCTCGCGCGCGATCTGCGGCAGATCCGGATAGCCTTGCGCGCCGCGAATCAGCAGATTGCGCACGCGCGCAGCCGTGCTTTCCGTATAACCCAACTGAGTGAGTTCGGCCTCGCATTGCTGCACGATCATCTGGGCCGTCTGCGCGTTGGCGGTGCGGATCGGCTCGTCGAGCAGTGCGCGGGCGATGCGGATCCGGTTGGCGGGCGCGTCGAAGTGGCAGCGCGGCAGGCGCTCCCGGTAACGCGCGAAATACTCGGGCTCGGGCCATTCGAACCACAGCTCGGCATGGCCGCTGAGGGTGCGCGCCGCGTCGGGAGCCAACAGCGAATTGAACAGAATCGCGGTTTCGACAAGGAAATTCTCGATCGCGAAACGGTGCAGACGCCCGAGCGGAAATGCCGCGAACACGTCGATCTCGGCGGCCTGCGGCGATTCGGTCAGATGCACCGAGAAGAACGGCACGCGCGTCGGCAAATAGCGAATGCCGAGCGCAATGGCCTCTCCCAGCGTCGCGCAGCTCATGAGCCCGAAACCGATCAGCCCGGACTTGGTCAGGCTGCTGCGCACGCCGATTTCGAGCGCGATCGATTCGTCGTTGGTGGCGGCCAGCAGGTTGAACACGATCAGCGCCTGCTGCCACGGCGTGATGCGCGCGTTCGGCTCGGCCAGGCGTGCGCGCGTGAGGCCGCTCTCGGCCAGGATCGTGGCCTCCGCGATGCCGCGTTCGTCGGCGAGCATCAGCATGAACAGCGCATAGGCCGACGAGACCGTCGCCTTATACAACTGCCGTGCCGAATCGGGTACCGAGGGGATCATGCAGGCTCCGCCGCCAAGGATTCGCGCCAGTATAGAAGCGTTGGCCCGTGATGACACCTAGTGGCTACCCGACAGCGCCCGCTACCCCCTCGCACAGGTTGGCCCCAAAAGACTCGCAGCATGACACGCGCGGCTCTCGTGCGCGAACGCGCCCGCTCGTAAGATTCAGCCATCGAACGACAGATCCGAGAGGAGACACCCCCGTGACTGCAACCCCGCAATTCAAGAACGAGATGGAGAAGGTGGCGTACGTGCGCCGCGAGGTCAATGCCGCGAGCGACGCCGTCCGCGCGCGCTACCCGATCCTCGACAATCAGAACCTGGTCGGCGCGACCGTGATGGCCGCCTCGGTGGCCGTCATGCTGGTCTGCGCCTATCTGTATGCGACCGGCACGATCGCCTGGTACGTGGCCCTGCCCGTGATCACGATCGCGACCTCGCTGATCCACGAGCTCGAGCACGACCTGATTCACCTGATGTACTTCAAGCGTACGCCGTGGGCGTACCACCTGATGATGGGGCTGTGCTGGCTGACGCGCCCGGGCACGATCAATCCGTGGACGCGCCGCCGCATGCACCTGCATCACCACAAGGCGTCGGGCACCGAAAGCGACCTCGAAGAATACGGCATCACGAATGGCACGCGTTGGAGCGTGGCACGTCTGCTGATGATCGCGGACGGCATGCTGGCCGTCGTATTCCGTCCGTTCGGCACGCGCCGCAGGGTCATGCAATACGTGGCGGCCCAGCCGACGCAAAACAGCCCGAGCCCCCTGGCGCTGCGCCTCGAACAGCTGGCTTCGTATGCGCCGCTCGGCCACATCTATTACACCCTGTGGCATGCGTTCATCGTCTACAACGTGTTCATGTTCGGCGCCCATACGCTTGGCTATGCGCCGCACGTGCCGCTCTGGCTGACCGACACGATGAAGGTCGTCGATTTCCTGGCCGTGGTCTGGCTCGCCCCGCACTTCGTGCGCAGCTTCAGCATCAACTTCATCAGCTCGAACATGCACTACTACGGCGATATCGACACGCGTAATGTCGTGCAGCAGACGCAGGTGCTGAACCCGTGGTGGCTGATCCCGATGCAGGTGTTCTGCTTCAACTTCGGCAGCACGCATGCGATTCATCACTTCGTCGTACGCGACCCGTTCTATATCCGCCAGCTCACGGCCAAGCGCGCCCATGCGGCGATGCGCACGGTCGGCGTACGGTTCAACGACATCGGCACGTTCAAGCGCGCCAACCGCTGGCACGCACAGCCGCAGCGGCAACAGCAAACGGCTTAAGACAGCGAGACTCGGCAAGTAAAAAAGCCCGGCGCGTCATGCGCCGGGCTTTTGTGTTTACGGGACGCACCGGCTACGCGAGCCGGAAATGCCCAACCAGGCGTTCGAGATTCTTGGCTTGCTCGTCGAGCGACAGCGCCGCGGCCGTGGCCTGTTCGACGAGCGCCGCATTCTGCTGGGTGCCCGCATCCATCTGATGCACGGCGTCGCCGATCGCCTCGATGCCGACGCTCTCTTCGCTCGATACCGCGGCGATCTCGCCGATGATGGACGTCATGCGGTGCACGGCCTGCACGATCTCGCCCATGGTCTGCCCCGCGTCCTGCGCCAGCGACGAACCGTTCTCGATGCGCGCAACCGACGCGCCCATCAACCCCTTGATGTCCTTGGCCGCGCTCGCGCTGCGCTGCGCGAGC
>CAUPOD010000393.1:0-3311 GCA_963512745.1 uncultured Burkholderia sp.
CCACGGGCGGAAAATGTTGGTGCGGTCGTCCTTGTTGTATTCCCAATCGATCGACCAGTCCGCGTGGTAGTGCTCCCACACGAGGTTTTGCGAGAGCGCGGCCTGGCGGCGCGTGACATTGGTGGCGACGAGTTCGGCGCGGTCCAGGTACAGCGTATCGCCAGTGGCCTCGTATGCGGCCAGCAGCGCTTCCGTCGCATGCATGTTCGCGTTCTGGCCGCGGTAGCCCGAGACTTGCCAGTCGGGCGTCGCGTCGTCGGCGTAGAGGCCCGCCGCGCCGTCCCAGAAGCGCCGTTCCATCAGCGCGAAGGTCTCGCCGATCAGCGCGCGCGCTTCCTCGATGCCTGCCATCGCGGCGTGCGCCGCGGCCAGCAGCACGAAGGCCAGCCCGTAGCAGTGGCGCGTGCCGTCGCGCACGCCGAGCTTGGCGCCGTCGCGCCATTCGATTTCCCAGTCGTAGCCTTGCAGCTCCGCGTCCCAGTGCGCGTCGCGCAGGAAGCGCAGGCCGTGGCGCGCGTAGTCGAGATGCTGCGGATCGCCGAAGCGCCGGTACGCCATCGCATAGTTGAAGACGAAGCGGCAACTGCTGACGAGGTGGCGGATCTCGCGTTCGTAGATCGAGCCGTCGTCGCGGAAAAAGTGGAAGAAGCCGCCCGACGCGTCGTACGCGTTCGGCGCGTAGAACGCGAGCGTGTCGCGCACGTGGCCGAGCAGGAAGGCCGGCTCGCGGAATGCCGCGGACGGCACGGCCGGCGCGGAAGCAGGAGGGGAGATCGTCATCAGGTCGTTTGCAGAGTGGAGAGGGCAGCCGCTTGGCTGCTGGCGCGCGCGACCAGACGCAGCGGCAGCCGCATGTCGACGGATTCGGGCGCGTCGTTGAACAGTAGCTCGACCCCGCGCCGCCCCAGCGCTTCCTTGTCCACGTCGAGCGTGGTCAGCGGCGGCGCGGCGTGGGTCGCGGCGGGAATGTCGTCGAAGCCGACGATCGCGATGTCGTCCGGCACGCGCAGTCCGCGCGCGGTGCAGATGCGCAGCGCGGCCAGCGCGGCGACGTCGTTGTAGGCGAACACGGCGTCGGGGCGCCCGCCCGGATGGTCGAGCAGACGCTCCATCGCGAGCGCCGCACCGCGGTCGGGATCGAGATGCGCGTCGATCACCATCTCGAGCGACGGGTCGAACAGCAGGCCGGCCTCGAAAAACGCGCGCCGGTAGCCGAGCGCGCGCTGGGAAATGCTGTAGTGCGCGAGCGAGCCGCCGATGAACGCGATGCGGCGCTTGCCGAGCGCGAACAGATGGCGCATCGCGAGCGCCGCGCCGCCCTCGTTGTCCACGTTCACGCAGCGGTGGCCCGGCGCCCACAGGTCGATCAGCACGAGCGGGCAGCCCGTGCTGCCGAGCGCGTCGAGCGTTTCGGGCTCCATGAAACCGGCCACGGCGATCGCGTCGGGCGCATGCGGGCGCATCTGGCGCAGCACGTCGTCGGTCGGCCCCACGGTCAGCAGCGTCGGCACGATGCCGCGCTCGCGGCATGCGTCCTCCACGCCGTGCAGCACGTGCGAGAAAAACGGCGTGGTCGAGAAATTGCTGTGCTGGCGATGCAGCAGGAAGGTCAGGCGCTTGATGCGCGGGCGCAGTTGCGCCGGATCGTAGGCCATTTGCTGGGCGATCGCGACGATACGCGCGCGCGTCGTCTCCGATAGGCCCGGCTGGTTCTTCAGCGCGCGCGACACGGTGCCGATCGACACCTGCGCCGCCCGCGCGATATCGCGAATGGTCGTGGCCATCGCAGCGTCCGCAGTTTTGAATTGCGCGGATTGTATAGTAAAAAAAATGCGCCGCAAGCCGGTAAATCCCGCAGCGGCGTGCCTGGCTTGAGGTTCCGGGTGCCGGATGTTTAGTAAATCGTTTGCGGCGCGCGCTCGCCCCGCGTCATCCGTCCGCGCGGCTCGTGAGCGCGGGCTCGGCATGCTGTTCGCGCGCGCCCCAGCGCTGCGCGAGCGCGGCGCAGACCATCAACTGGATCTGATGGAACAGCATCAGCGGCAGCACGATCGCGCCGACCGCGTGCGTGGCGAAGATGACCTTGGCCATCGGCACTCCGCTCGCGAGGCTCTTTTTCGAGCCGCAGAAGATGATCGTGATCTGGTCCGCGCGGTCGAACCCGAGGCGTTTGCTCACGAACGCGGTCAGCAGCAGCGCGATCGCCAGCAGGACGATGCTGACCGCCGCCAGCGCAAGCAGCGCGCCGGGCGGCGTCTGATGCCATAGCCCTTGGACCACGGCTTCGCTGAACGCGACGTAGACCACGAGCAGGATCGACCCCTGGTCGACGAAGCGCAGCACGCCGCGGTTACGCTCGACCCAGCCGCCGATCGCGGGCCGCAGCAGCTGCCCGGCCAGAAACGGCACGAGCAATTGCATGACGATGCTGCCGACCGTGCTCCACGGCGACGCCGCCGCGCCCGCGTGCGACGTGATCATGAGCCCGACCAGCAGCGGCGTGATGAAGATCCCGAGCAGGCTCGACGCGGACGCGGAGCACACCGCGGCCGGCACGTTGCCGCGCGCCATCGACGTGAACGCGATCGACGACTGCACGGTCGACGGCAGCGTGCACAGAAACAGGATGCCCGCGTACAGCGCGGGCGTGACGAGCGGCGCGAGCAGCGGCTGCAATGCCAGCCCGAGCAGCGGGAACATCACGAACGTGCTGAGCAGCACGACCAGGTGCAGCCGCCAGTGCGTCGCGCCCGCGATCACGGCTTCGCGCGACAGCTTCGCGCCATGCAGAAAGAACAGGGCGCCGACCGCGACGTCGGTGGCCGCGTCGAAGAACGGCGCGGCCGCGCCGCGGCACGGCACGAGGCTCGCGAGCGCGACGGTGACGAGCAGTGCGAGCGTGAAATTATCTGGAACGAAACGGGAGCGAGCCATGGCAGCGGAATCTCTGGAAACGGCCGGGACGAAAAGGGCGCGGCGCAAACGGCGCCGCGGCGACCCGCGCATTGTCGCCGATTTGCACCGGACGTTCGCCGAGCACGTTACCGGGCGTGACCCGGACAGTTTGCTCAAACCCTTGCTGGACAAGGCTTTCAAGGCTCACGAATGGCGTCCCGAAAACGCCTTTGAGGGGCGGGTAACATGGTGTTACACCAGTGCCCCAGGCCTAACACTTTAAGGCTCGACAGCCGGACGCGCGGCCCATAAATTTGATGCAGATAGGTTTCGAACGGCGCGCGTCGGCGCCGCGCGCGACCTCCATTCGGCAGGCAATTATGAGGAAGCAAGCGTTGGGTCGGATCATCGTGCAG
>CAUPOD010000394.1:0-3306 GCA_963512745.1 uncultured Burkholderia sp.
CCCCAAAACACCCCCCGCGCCGAACCCCCGCCGCGGGGCCCCCCCCCACCCCCCCCCCCCCCCGGGCCCCCCCCGCGCCGCCGTACGTATCGACGATGATCTTGCGGCCGGTCAGGCCGCAGTCGCCCTGCGGGCCGCCAATCACGAAACGGCCGGTCGGGTTCACGAGGAACTTGATGTCGCCCTTGATCAGATCGGCCGGCAGCGTCGGCTTGATGATGTCCTCGATCACGGCCTCGCGCAGCGCGCCGAGTTCGATGTCCGGCGCGTGCTGCGTCGAGAGCACGACGGTGTCGATCGCGTACGGCTTGCCGTCGACGTAGCGCACGGTCACCTGCGACTTCGCGTCCGGACGCAGCCACGGCAGACGGCCGTCGCGGCGCAGCGTGGACTGGCGCTCGACCAGGCGGTGCGCGAGGTAGATCGGCAGCGGCATCAGTTCCGGCGTTTCGTCGCACGCGTAGCCGAACATCAGGCCCTGGTCGCCCGCGCCTTGATCGAGGTTGTCGTCATGCGCGCGATCGACGCCTTGGGCGATGTCGGGCGATTGCTTGTCGTAGCCGACCAGCACCGCGCAGCCCTTGTAGTCGATGCCGTAGTCGGTGTTGTCGTAGCCGATGCGCTTGATGGTGTCGCGCGCGATCTGGATGTAATCGATGTTCGCGTTGGTCGTGATCTCGCCCGCGAGCACGACCAAGCCGGTGTTGCACAGCGTTTCGGCCGCGACGCGCGAGTATTTGTCCTGCGTGAGGATCGCGTCGAGAATGGCGTCCGAGATTTGATCCGCGACCTTGTCGGGATGACCTTCGGAAACGGATTCGGAAGTGAAGAGGTAGTCGTTGGCCACGCTATCGGCTCCATTGGTTACGGTTGATTCACGTAGCCAGCTTCATCGGGCCTGAAGCGGCGACGCTTTAGCGGATTCCTGGTCCGCCGCGCCCGTGCTGATGCCCGGACCCGGCGACTTCGCCCCGCAAGTTGTCAGTTAACTCGGCGAAGACCGTATCATATCAGCTTCGTCTCACTGTCACACAACCGTCCCACTGTGCTCTCCTTCCTCATCCTGAACTGCCTCGAGGCCCATTCGGAGGCTTCGTGCTAGGGCGCCTCGGCGCCGGCTTCGCCATCGGCCTGCTCAAATTCATGGCACTGCTCCCCTACGGTCTCGTCGCGCGTTTCGGCGCCGGCCTGGGCTGGCTCCTCTACCAGATCCCGAGCAGCCGCAAGCGTATTCTTCATACCAATCTGAAACTCTGCTTTCCCGAGTGGAGCGCCGAGAAGCGCGAGGCAATCGCGAGCCGCAACTTCCGCCAGGTGATCCGCAGCTATGTGGAACGCAGCTTCCAGTGGTTCGCATCCGAGGAGAAATTCCGCAAGCTGTACGTGGTCGACAGCGAGGTGGACCTGAGCGATCCGAACCTGCCGCCCACGCTGCTGCTCGGCATGCATTTCGTCGGCATCGAGGCCGGTTCGATGGCCATCAACCTCGAACTCGGCCGCCAGTGCGGCTCGCTCTACACGCCGATCAAGAATCCCGAGTTCGAAGCCGCCGCGAAGGCCGGCCGCAGCCGCTTCGGCGCCGATCTGGCGAGCCGCGCCGACAGCGCGCGCGTCGTGCTGCGCTGGCTGCGCGAGGGCAAGCCCGTGATGCTCGGCGCCGACATGGACTACGGCATCCGCAACTCGACGTTCGTGCCGTTCTTCGGCATCCCGGCCTGCACGCTGACGGCCGTCGGGCGCCTGGCCCAGGTCGGGCGCGCGCAGGTCCTGCCGTTCATCGGCGAGGTGCTGCCGAACTACAAGGGGTACAAGCTGCACGTGTACAAGCCGTGGGACAACTACCCGAGCGGCGACGAGGCGGCCGACGCGCGCCGCATGAACGAATTCCTGGAACAACACATTCCGGAGTTTCCGGACCAGTACTACTGGGTGCACAAGCGCTTCAAGACGCGGCCCGAAGGCGAGCCCAGTCTTTACTGAGGCGCGGGCACCGCCCGGCTGCCGCACAGCTACAATGACGCCCATGAAACTCTCGTTCACCAAGATGCACGGCGCGGGCAACGACTTCATCGTGCTCGACGGCTACCGCACGCCCATCGCGCTGACGCCCGAGCGCGTGCGCGCGCTCGCCGACCGCCACTTCGGAATCGGCGCGGACCAACTGCTGCTCGTCGAGAAGCCGACGCGCGCCGACGCCGACTTCAAATACCGGATCTTCAACTGCGACGGCGGCGAAGTCGAACATTGCGGCAACGGCGCGCGCTGCTTCGTCAAATTCGTGCGCGATCAAGGGCTGACCGACAGCAATACGGTACGCGTCGAGGTCCGCCACGGCGTGATCACGCTGACCATGCAGGACAACGGCGAGGTCACCGTGGACATGGGCGCGCCCGTGTTCGAACCCGCGCGCGTGCCGTTCGACAGCGAGGGGCTGACCGGGCGGGACGAGGGCGCCGATACGCTGTGGCCGCTCGACGTCGCCGGCCAGACGCGCTGGATCTCCGTGGTTTCGATGGGCAATCCGCACGCGGTGCAGATCGTGGACGACAGCGAGGCCTACCCCGTGCACACCGAAGGGCCGTTCGTCGAACAGCATGCGCGCTTTCCGCAACGCGTGAACGCGGGCTTCATGCAGATCGTCTCGCGTCACGAGGTCAAGCTGCGCGTGTTCGAGCGCGGCGCAGGCGAGACGCTCGCATGCGGCACGGGCGCGTGCGCGGCCGTCGCGGCCGGCATCCGGCGCGGGCTGCTCGATTCGCCGGTCAAGGTGCACACGCACGGCGGCCAGCTCACGATCGCATGGGACGGCGTGCGCGACGAACACGCGCCGCTGTTCATGTCGGGGCCGGCCACGACCGTTTTCGAGGGCGTGGTCGAACTGGCCGCCTGAGGTCTGAAGCGCAGCGCCCGAATTTCTCGAACCCGTTTCACTTACCGGTATCGACCGTATCCCATGAACGAACGCGAAGTCGCCGAGTACCTGCTCGCCACCCCTGAATTCTTCTCGCGGCATGCCGAACTGCTGGCCTCGGTGAAGCTCGCCAACCCGCACGGCAAGGCGGCGGTGTCGCTGCAGGAGCGGCAGATGGAGATGCTGCGCGACAAGAACAAGCTGCTCGAACGCCGCCTGGCCGAACTGCTGCGCTACGGCCACGAGAACGACGATCTCGCCGCCAAGTTCAACCGCTGGACCGCGCGCGTGATCGGCGAGCGCGATCCGCACGCGCTGCCGCGCGTGATCGCCGACGGGCTCGCCGAAGTGTTCGACGTGCCGCAGACTGCGATGCGCGTGTGGGACGTCACGCC
>CAUPOD010000395.1:0-3300 GCA_963512745.1 uncultured Burkholderia sp.
CTGGAAATGCTGGTAGGCGAGCGGATCGTTCCAATAGCCGCCCCAGGTCAAGAATCCATGATCGGCGAACACGTCCACCACGGATTCGGCCATGCCGGGCCGGAAGAAACCGTCGTCATCGGGGCGCGCGCGATACGGCGTGCGATTCAGGTAATCGTTGTCGGGATTCGCCGCCGCCTTCGGCCTCACGAGCGCCGTGCCGGCGATGCCGGGCGCCGGGTTGCCGTTCGCATCCGCCTGCTGACCCGGATAGATTGCCGGGTTCTGCAGCGGGTTCACGTCGATCGCGGCGCCGTACGCATTGAGCGACCAATCCCGACTGCCGGCGATGGGGCGGCCGTTGAACGCAGACGAATTGTTGGCGTCCATCGAGGCGGCGTCGCTGCCGTCGAACGTTTCGAGCGGTCGCGCCTGATGAATATAGAAATGCCGCCGGTAGAGATCGGCGAACAACTCGACGACCTGCGGCGCGAACACGTCGAGCACGACGACGCGGCCATCGTGCTCGACGCGGCCCTCGTCGGAGTAATAGCTGAAGTTCACGGCGCGCAGGCGCGGGCAGGCCACGGGATTCTCGGGCAGCAGCGCATGGCGCTCGGCCATCTGCCGGCAATCGGCGGCGCTCAGCGGCGCGACGCTCGCGACCGCGGCCACCTCGGCGGTCGCGCAGCCCGACAATTGCAGCACGGCGCTCAACATCGCCAACGCACCAGCCCGTTCAACCCAATTCCGCATTCCGGCCATTCCCACTCCACATGTTTGTTCAGTGCCCGTCCAAGGCGCTCGCCGAGCGCCGGGGCGTACACTAGACACGAAGCACGCGCTTCGTGCGACGCGGCAGATGGTCGCACATCTGCTCTACCGCGCGCCTGCTAGCGCGCGCCCGCCAATCCCATCGTCACGCGTCCCATCAGATCGATGCCCATCGCGCCGATGTGCTCGAAGAA
This sequence comes from uncultured Burkholderia sp., assembly GCA_963512745.1. Taxonomy (GTDB): domain Bacteria; phylum Pseudomonadota; class Gammaproteobacteria; order Burkholderiales; family Burkholderiaceae; genus Burkholderia. Next base: position 948 of record CAUPOD010000395.1, read on the forward strand.
CGGAATCATGTTCGGCACCATGAGCTGCACGATCAGCAACCCGATCAGCAGCGTGACCGGGAAACCGATCTGGAACACGCCGATCTGCGGCGCGGCGCGGTTCAGAATGCCGAGCACGAGCGTCGCGATCAGCAGCGCGGCGACCACGGGCAGCGACAGCAGCAACCCCATTTCGAAGATCGCGGCGCCCGCATCGGCCAAGACGCGCCAGCCGGCCGCGTGCAGCAGATCGGCCGACACCGGCAGCAGGCGGAACGAATCGGCGAGCGCGGCGAACATTTGCAAATGTCCGTCGAACGCGAGGAACGCGAGCAGCGCGACCGTGTTCAGAAACTGGCCGACGGCGGGCGTGGTGGCGCTCGACAGCGGATCGTAGAACGTCGCGAAGCCGAGCCCCATCTGCAGCCCGATGAAGTCGCCGGCCGCCGAGGTCGCGGCGAACACGAGCTGCATCGCCACGCCGAGCGCGATACCGATCAGGAATTGATTGACGATGATCCATACGCCTGCGGCCGAGAACACCGTGACCTGCGGCAAGGGCCCGAGCGTCGGCGCGAGCACGAGCGCCATGAAGCCGGCGAGGCCGATCTTCACGCGCGCGGGCACGACGCCGTGGCCGACCACGGGCGCGACCGCGACGAGTGCGAGCAGCCGCACGAACGGCCAGAAGAAGGCCGTGAGCCACGCGTTCAACTGGGCATAGGTGACGGAGAACATCGGACGGACGGCGCGCGCTTCGGGGCGGACGGCTCAGCCCGCGCCGAGCGTCGCCACGTGCTGCAGCACGCCGCGCAGATAATCGAGCGTCGCGTTCAGCATCCACGGCCCCGCGATCACGAGCGTGACCGCCACGGCGATCAGCTTCGGGATGAACGAGAGCGTCGCCTCGTTGATCTGCGTCGCGGCCTGGAACAGACTCACGATCAACCCGACCACGAGCGCGACGACCAGCGGCGGCGCGGCCAGCAGCAGGCCGATGAACATGGCCTGATGCGCGATCGACATCACGTATTCGGGCGTCATGGCCGCTCCCTTACGAAAAGCTCTGCGCGAGCGAGCCGATCAGCAGTTGCCAGCCGTCGACGAGCACGAACAGCATCAGCTTGAACGGCAGCGACACGGTGGACGGCGACACCATCATCATGCCCATCGACATCAGCACGCTGGCCACCACCATGTCGATGATCAGGAACGGGATGAACACGGTGAAGCCGATCTGGAATCCAGTCTTCAATTCGCTCGTGACGAACGCGGGCACGAGCAGCGTGAGCGGCACGTCCTCGGGGCCCTGCATCGGCGCGGCCTTCGAGATTTTGGCGAACAGCGCGAGATCGCTCTCGCGCGTCTGCTTGAGCATGAAGCGCTTGAACGGCGCGACGCCGGCCTGCAGCGCCTGATCCATCGGCAGCGTGCCCGCCGAGAACGGCTTGTAGCCGTCGTTATAAGCCTTGTCGAGCACGGGCGACATGACGAACATGGTCAGGAACAGCGAGAGGCCGATCAGCACCTGGTTCGGCGGCGTGGTCGTGGTGCCGAGCGCCTGGCGCAGCAGCGAGAGCACGATGATGATGCGCGTGAAGCTCGTCATCATCAGCACCATCGCGGGCAGGAACGACAGCATCGTGAGCAGCAGCATGGTCTGCACGCTCAACGAATAGGTGGTGCCGCCGTTCGGGCCCGGCATCGCGTTGAAGGCGGGCAGGCCCGCGGCCTGGGCGCAGGCCAGCGCGGGCAGCAGCCCGAGCGCGAGCGCGCTCAGGCAGCGCGTCGCGCGGCGGAAGGTGAGGATGTTCATCGGTCGGCGCATGGCCATGCTCGAAAATGAATGCGCAGGGGCGCAACAAAAGTAACTAGGACGGCGTGCGCATCAGGCGTTTGCGCGCCTCGCCCGCGAGCGCGTCGCGGAAACGCTGGCCGAACGTGCCGGCGAGCGGCACGGGGACAGGTGTCGAAGCAGGGTCCGAAGCGCCGCGCGCAAGACCGTGCTCGGCATCGCCCGAAGCGCCGACAGCGTGCGCCATACCGTCGGGGTCACTGCCGCGCGGCGTACCGCTGCCACCGTTACTGCCGCCGCCCGCCGGCAGCGTATGCAGCAAGCGCACATTGCCGGGCGCCACGCCGAGCACGAGCCACGTGCCGCCGACCTCGACGATCGTCGCGCGCTCCTTGCCGCCCACTGCGACGCTCGTCACCACCTTGAGCGCGCCGCCGCGGCTCGCGTTCTGCCAGCCCACGCGGCGCGCGAGCCACGCGCAGCCGAACACGAGACCGATCACGACGACGAGCGCGAACAGCGTCTGCAGCACGGCGCCCACGCCGAGCGACGGCACGGCCGCGCCGCCGACGCCCGACG
>CAUPOD010000396.1:0-3291 GCA_963512745.1 uncultured Burkholderia sp.
ATTTCAGAAAGCGCGCGGTTCGCTCGCGGCGAACGCCGGCGCGGCCGCTGGAAAGCCCCGCGTAGAGCCTTACGCGGCCCACCACGCCACGCGCGCATCGATACAACACTGCAGCACATCGCTTAAACACCCCCGCCGCAGGCGCGGGTGACGGAGAAAGGTATGGCGGGTCATAGCAAATGGGCCAACATCAAGCATAAGAAAGCGGCGGCCGATGCCAAGCGCGGCAAGGTCTGGACGCGCCTGATCAAGGAAATCCAGGTCGCGGCGCGCCTCGGCGGCGGCGACCCGTCGTCGAACCCGCGTCTGCGCCTGGCCGTGGACAAGGCGGCCGACGCCAACATGCCGAAGGACAACGTCAAGCGCGCGATCGATCGCGGCGTGGGCGGCGCGGACGGCGCGAACTACGAGGAAATCCGCTACGAAGGCTACGGCATCGGCGGCGCGGCCGTGATCGTCGACACGCTGACCGACAACCGCGTGCGCACCGTGGCGGAAGTGCGCCATGCGTTCTCGAAGTTCGGCGGCAACATGGGCACCGACGGCTCCGTCGCGTTCATGTTCGATCACGTCGGCCAGTTCCTGTTCGCGCCGGGCACGCCCGAAGACGCGCTCATGGAAGCCGCGCTCGAAGCGGGCGCCGACGACGTCTCCACCAACGAAGACGGCAGCATCGAAGTGCTGTGCGACTGGCAGGCGTTCTCGCAAGTCAAGGACGCGCTCGAAGCCGCGGGCTTCAAGGCCGAGCTCGCCGAAGTCACGATGAAGCCGCAGAACGAAGTCGAATTCGCGGGCGACGACGCCGTGAAGATGCAGAAGCTGCTCGACGCGCTCGAAGACCTCGACGACGTGCAAGAGGTCTATACCAACGCCGTCATCGACGAAGCGTAAAAGTCTGCATGACGCCCGCGCGCCCGATCCGATCGAACGCGCAGGCAACGGGCGGCCGCGCGCCTATCGCGCGCCCCGCCCGACCCATTTTCTAGCTTGCGGGGAACTCCATGAAACTACTCGTCGTCGGCTCCGGCGGTCGCGAACACGCGCTCGCCTGGAAACTCGCCCAGTCGCCCCGAGTCCAGTGCGTCTACGTCGCGCCGGGCAACGGCGGCACGGCCCAGGATCCGCGCCTCAAGAACGTCGATTTCACGTCGCTCGAAGCGCTCGCCGATTTCGCCGAAGCCGAGCAGGTCGCATTCACGCTGGTCGGCCCCGAAACGCCGCTCGCGGGCGGCATCGTCAACCTGTTCCGCGCCCGCGGCCTGAAGATCTTCGGGCCGACCAAGGAAGCCGCGCAGCTCGAAAGCTCGAAGGACTTCGCGAAGGCGTTCATGAAACGCCACAACATCCCGACGGCCGACTACGAGACGTTCTCGGACGCCGCCGCCGCGCACGCGTACCTCGACAGCAAGGGCGCGCCGATCGTGGTCAAGGCCGACGGCCTCGCCGCGGGCAAGGGCGTGGTCGTGGCGACGACGCTCGAAGAAGCGCACGCCGCGGTCGACACCATGCTGTCCGACAACAAGTTCGGCGATGCCGGCGCGCGCGTCGTGATCGAGGACTTCCTCGACGGCGAGGAAGCGAGCTTCATCGTCATGGTGGACGGCAAGCACGCGCTCGCGCTCGCGTCGAGCCAGGACCACAAGCGCCTGCTCGACGGCGACCGCGGCCCCAACACGGGCGGCATGGGCGCCTACTCGCCCGCGCCGATCGTCACGCCGCAGATGCATGCGCGCGTGATGCGCGAGATCATCATGCCGACCGTACGCGGCATGGAAGCGGACGGCATCCGCTTCACGGGCTTTCTGTACGCGGGCCTCATGATCGACAAGGCCGGCAATCCGCGCACGCTGGAATTCAACTGCCGCATGGGCGATCCCGAGACGCAGCCGATCATGGCGCGCCTCAAGAGCGACTTCTCGAAGGTCGTCGAACAGGCGATCGCGGGCGGCCTCGATACCGTCGAGCTCGAATGGGACCGCCGCACCGCGCTCGGCGTCGTGCTGGCCGCCGCAGGCTACCCCGACGATCCGCGCAAGGGCGACCGCATCACGGGCATCCCGGCCGAGACCGAACAAGCCGTCACGTTCCACGCGGGCACCACGCTCGACGGCGACAAGCTGCTGACCTCGGGCGGCCGCGTGCTGTGCACGGTCGGCCTCGCCGATTCGGTGCGCGGCGCGCAGCAAGCCGCCTACGAAACGATCAATCAGATCAATTTCGAGGGCATGCAGTACCGCCGCGACATCGGCCACCGCGCGCTGAACCGCAAGCCGGCGGCCTGACGCACGCTCGACCGCGAACATCGGACGCGGGGGCGGCCCGTGTCCGATATCGCCCGCTTCGCTAAAATACGAGCAGATACACCCCACTATTACCAAGCCGCCTCAAGCCCCACATGAGCGATTCGACCCACGACGTCAATCTCGTCCGCACCTACCTGCGGGATCTGCAAACGCGCATCGCCGACGCGCTCGGCGCATTCGACGGCAAGGCGCTGATCACCGACACCTGGCAGCGCGCGCCCGGCGAGCGCCTGCGCGGCGGCGGCTGCACGCGCATGCTCGAGAACGGCAACTTCTTCGAGCGCGCGGGCATCGGTTTTTCCGACGTCGCGGGCGACACCCTGCCCCCGTCCGCCACGCATGCGCGCCCGCAGTTGGCCGGGCGCGGCTTCGAGGCGATGGGCGTATCGCTCGTGCTGCATCCGCGCAATCCGCACTGCCCGACCGTGCACATGAACGTGCGCATACTGAGCGCGCAGCGCGAGGGCGAGGAGCCTGTGTTCTGGTTCGGCGGCGGCATGGATCTGACGCCGACCTACGGCTACGAGGAAGACGCGCGCCATTTCCACGAGGTGTGCCGCGCCGCGCTCGAACCGTTTGGCGCCGGCCTCTACCCGCGCTTCAAACAATGGTGCGACGAATACTTCTGGCTCAAGCACCGCCACGAAACGCGCGGCGTGGGCGGCATCTTCTTCGACGATTTCGCCGAACTCGGTTTCGACCGCTCGTTCGAAATGCTCAAGAGCGTCGGGGATGCGTTCCTGACCGCCTACCTGCCGATCCTCGAACGCCGCCGCGACACGCCGTACGGCGCAGCCGAGCGCTCGTTCCAGGCCTACCGGCGCGGCCGCTACGTCGAGTTCAACCTCGTGCACGACCGCGGCACGCTGTTCGGCCTGCAATCGGGCGGCCGCACCGAGTCGATTCTGATGTCGATTCCGCCCGGCGCCGCATGGCGGTACGATTTGCGGCCGGAAACCCGTTCGCCCCAGGCGCGCCTGTAAAGCGA
>CAUPOD010000397.1:0-3291 GCA_963512745.1 uncultured Burkholderia sp.
GTCATAGATCGCACCAAAAAAGTTCTTCAGTCCACGCAGATGGTCATCGCCGCGAGCTCGATGAAGGCACCACCCGGCCTTATCTGGCTTCGGCTGCAGCGGGCCGGCGTCGCCAGCGGCGGGGCCAACTCGTCCGAGATGAAGATGACCAAAAGGTCATATCCACGCCATGTCCCGTTCATACGCCGCCATCCAGAATGAAAGGCAGTCGGAACTGTTATCGCCGGTTCTGGCGCTGTTCTGGAGGGGACATATGAAAATTCAACTTTCCGCGAGCGCCGTTATTCTTGCGACGCTTGCTACTTCCGCTCATGCGGACGCAGATCACGACTACCCGAAGGCCGCAACGGCCGGTTTCTCCACCGTGAAACATAACGCGAATACGTCGACATCGGGATCGCGCGCGCCGGGAGGTCGGGCTTCGCCGGGGGGAAAGACGCGCGAGCAGGCACAACTGGATGCGAGTCAGCCTCAACGCGACGACATTGTGCCGCCTGGAAATGCAAACTGACCCTGCCGGGCAGTCTGATGACGGAGCGCGGTCGCTCGCATCAGCGGCGCTCACGCGCGGCGGGCTAGTCAACCTTGACAGCTGTGTTGCAACCCATTCTCCCTTTTTGTCGAGTACATATGCCATCTCTTGCGTGGAGTAGAGTCGCCGTGATATCGGGTCTGGCAGTGGTGCTTGCCGGCTGCGCGATTTCCGTCGCGACAAAAGAGTCAAGCGTCGTAAGTAGCGATGATGCCAGTCCGAGTGCAGCGAGGGCGGTGCAGCTACCCAAAACATATCCTTGCCAGAGTTTGCATGTCAAAACGAACTGTCCGCCCAGATAGGTGCAACCGGCGCGGGGGCATCCCAGGTGGATCGTCCGATCATGCTGAAGCCGGCGGTCCTCGCGTTAAGGACCGCTAGCACCTGGGCCTGGCGGCTCGTCGGCTTTCTCGCCATAGGAGGATATGCGAACCTTTGTTCGATAAGGATCGTGCAATCAAACGTTAGTCTTTGGAAGGGGCAGAGTGCTGCCTCATTGCTCATGACTGAATGAACGCAAGCTGGCTCCTTGGTCTTTTGCGCGGCCCATTTCAACGGCTCTTTGCCCGCACAACGATCTGCGCCAGCGTGTCGCGCTCAATGCGCTCCAGCGACGCACGCGCGGCGCCAGAATCGTCCGGCGAACACATCTGATGCGCAAAGCGCGCGTGCAGCCTGCGCGTGATCTGCACGACCTGCGTGCCCGGATCGAAGACATAGTGCGATTCGAAATCGAAGAAGCGATCCTGCACCCTCGTATCCTCAGGCAGGACGGTCACGCGTACGATCCCGGGTAGCGCGATCTGCGCCGTCTCGACGAAGTCGCCATCCATGCAAACATAGGGCTGCGTGCGTACCGGCTGGCGAGCCAGCCCTGCACCTGAGTCGCGATACCGCCTGACAGGCTTGACAGCGCGGACAGGGCGGTCGTCCCGGCTGGCCACACGAAATGATCGAGAGAGCCCGCTATGGATGTGTCAAACGGCCCCCCCGTCGCGTCGAGTTCGCTGGTGCGAATCTGCGCCGTGCCGTGCAGCCCGGTCTGCCGCAGGCGGTCGGTCGCAATCTGTCGTGCGCGCTCGCGTGTCGCACGCCGGAACATGTTGCGCTCCAGTTCATCTGTCCAGCCGGCGTCCTCGACGTGATAGGTATAGTCGGCCATGCCGCTGGGCGCAACTTCGATCTGCAGGCGCGCAACACGCTCCCGCGGCTGCGCTGGGGGCGTGCGAGAGAGCACGCCTTGGTCCACCAGCAGCGCCGGCCGATCCATAACGCTCGCCGGCAGGTAGCCGAATTCGGCACCGCCTACAGTCGTATCGGCATACAGGCCGAGGTCTGGTATCCAGACAATTGCGTGATTGATCGCGCTTGCGCCGTAACCAGGCACGGACGGCAACGTATAGACAGGACCGAGACCCAGTAGTACCGGTTCGCTGCGTATCCCGACCGCGGCGAGCAGCGCGCCAAAGAGCGCAACGTGATCCTTGCAATCGCCGTAGCGATTCCGCAGTACGTCGGTCACCTTGTGCGGAACCGCCGCCGTCTCGCCGAGAAAGAGCGCTACGTAACGCACATTCAGACGTACCCAGTCATAAATTGCCCGAGCTTTCGCGCGCGGGTCCGCCGCGTTCGCTGTCAGCGATTGCGCGAGCTGCACGACCGCGGGGTCGCCCACGCTCGGGTCCATGGCCGCGATACGATAGCGCGCTGCGAACGACGCAAAATTGGGTTCGGTGGACACCATCAGCCGGTCGCCGTAAGTCGCGTATCCGACGGCGCCGCTTTCGATCGGTGGATATGGGCCGTGGCGGTAGTCGAATTCGTAGCGCGTGCGACCGTTTGACGTGACGGGCGCTAGCGCGACGTAACCGCGTGCGTCGGCGTAAAGCGGCACGTCGTCGGGCAGGTCGAAGATCAGGCGCTGGCTTTCGACTGGCTCACGCGAAGGCTCGACGAAATAACTGAAGAGTCCCGCCTGAAGCGGCTTCGCACGCGCCTTGCGGAACACGAGACGCGTGCGCGAACCGGCCTCGATGCCGGGAAAGATCGCCGTGCGCAGCACGCCGTCCTGGAAGGTCGGCGCGCCGGCGGAGCGCGGTTCCTGCACGTCGCGGATCGCTTCCGGACCAACCGTATGCGCCACGCCGTCGCGGCCAATGGTCTCGGCCGCGAGCAGTTCGACCCTCTCGATATCCTTGTTGTACCAGATATAACGTTGCGCGATATCGTCGACGCCGCTCGCGGTATTTGCGCGCAGCGTCGAGTCGTCGTGCTCCTCGACGGAACCGTCGTGCTGGACGACGAAGACATGCACGTCGTTCTCCAGCGCCGACGGCGCCTCGTTGTCTTCGTTGAGCATGGTGGCGAATGCGCTCGCGCCGTGCGCCATCGCGCACGCCATGCAGAAAAATCGAACGAATGCGTACATCGCCTCCTCGCAGCGCGGGTGACCATCAGAGGGCAATCCCGTGCATGAAGCAGCGCCGCCAGCGCACCAGTGGTGCGGCATTGGGGAAGGGCCGTTCGTACCGCCGGCCGGATGCCGGTCGATGGGCTCGGGCGAGCGTCACCGCAACCGTCCTTATGTCGGCCGAGCGGACTTCAGGTTTCCCCCCTTTTTCCTGACACACGTCATTATCGACCCTGGCGCCGCAGGACGGGCAAGCATGGCCAGGTGTAATTGCGAAACCGTGATGTGTGCTGGCAGTGACCTGTCATGACGATCGCATCTGGACGGTCAGGCTGGCGTTGCCAACCGT
>CAUPOD010000398.1:0-3261 GCA_963512745.1 uncultured Burkholderia sp.
GTGCAGCGGCCCGGCGGCCGCATGCGCGACCTCGCGCACGACGCGCACGGCGCCGCCCGCGACCGAGGTCGTGGCATCGACCTGCGTGGTGATCACGGGGCCGGCGTCGAAGATGTCGACGAAGCGGTCGGGCTCGAAGCCCTCTTCCATGTGAATCTCGTAGGCGAGCAACGCGCTCGGGTCCGGCTCGCCGAGCACGCGCTGCGCGGCGTCGGGCAACAGCGGCACGTAGATCGGATACGACGGCATGACTTCCGCGATGAAGGTGCGGCTGCGGCCGCCCGACACGAGTTCGATATCCTTGAAGTCGCGCCCGAAGAACTTGCGGCCCACGGCTTCCCAGAACGGCGACACGCCCGCGTCGTCGGTCACGCCGAGCAGCAGCGAGAACACCTCGGGCGTGAAGCGGCGGCGGTTCATCGCGACGTACATCATGCGCGCGCGCGACATCAGGTGCGCGGCGGGCTCGTCGCGCAGCGACGGGTCGATGTAGAAGCCCGCGAGGCGGCTCTTGCCGGTCAGCTCGTGCGACATCGTCAGTGCGTGGACCTTGCGGTTCACGCGCAGCTCGCGCGAGGCGTGCACCAACGCGTCGTTGCGGAACGCGTAGAACGGCTCGTCGTAGCCGGCCGAAGCGATCAGGCTCGACGTGCCGAGCAGCTGCCCCGTGGCCGAATCCTCGAGCACGAACAGATAGACCTCTTCGCCCGGAAAGTCGACGTCGGCGCGGAACGAATCCTCCGACAGCGCGATCCGCGCCTCGAGCGCGGTGCGCTCGTGCGGCAGCGAGTGCAGCACGGGCTGCGCGTTACGGGCCATCTGGGCGATCGCGTCGGTATCGGCCAATCGGGCGGGGCGAACGTATAGCATCGTCGAATCCTGTAGATGAAACGCGCGGGCCGCTCAGCGCGCGCCCAGCACGTCTTCGAACGCCTTTTCGAGGCGCGCGAAGCCTTCTTCGATATCGGCTTCCGGAATGATCAGCGACGGCACGAAGCGCAGCACGTCCGGACCCGCCATCAGCATCATCACGCCGTGCGCGGCGGCCGCGGTCACGAAATCCTTGGCGCGGCCGCGCAGGTTCGCGTTCAGTTCGGCGCCGATCAGCAGCCCCTTGCCGCGGATGTCGCTGAATACGTCGAAGCGTTCGTTGAGCTTGGCCAGCTTCGCGCGGATCAGTTCGGCGCGCTTTTGCACGCCGGCCAGCAGCGCCGGACCGCTGATCAGCTCGACCACCTTGTCGGCGATCGCGGCCGCGAGCGGGTTGCCGCCGTACGTCGTGCCGTGCGCGCCGACCGTGAAGTGCGAGGCCAGTTCGGCCGTGGTCAGCATCGCGCCGATCGGAAAGCCGTTGCCGAGCGCCTTGGCCGTCGTCAGGATGTCGGGCGTGACGCCCGTGTCCTGGTACGCGTAGAAGTGGCCCGTGCGGCCCACGCCCGTCTGCACTTCGTCGAAAATCAGCAGCGCGCCGTGCGCGTCGCATGCTTCGCGCAGTGCGCGCAGGAACGCGGGATCGGCCGGAATCACGCCGCCCTCGCCTTGCACGGGCTCGACGATGACCGCACAGGTCTGCGGCCCGATCGCGGCAACCGCCGCCTCGATGTCGTTGTAAGGCAAATGCTTGATGCCGCCCGGGATCGGGCCGAAGCCTTCCGAATACTTGGGCTGGCCGCCGACGCTCACGGTGAAGAACGTGCGGCCGTGGAACGACTGCGTGAACGAGACGATCTCGTTTTTGTCCGGACCGAAGCGCTCGAACGCCACGCGGCGCACGAGCTTGAGCGCGGCCTCGTTGGCTTCCGCGCCCGAGTTGGCGAAGAACGCGCGCTCGCCGAACGACAGCGCTTCGAGCTTGCGCGCGAGGCGCAGCACGGGTTCGTTGGTGTAGCCGTTGCCGACGTGCCAGAGCTTCGCGCCCTGCTCGTTCAGCACGCGCAGCAGTTCCGGGTGGGCGTGACCGAGCGAGGTCACCGCGATGCCGGCCGCGAAATCCACGTAATCGCGCCCTTCGGTATCCCACACGCGCGAGCCCTCGGCGCGGTCCGGCACGAACGCGGCCGGTGCGAACACGGGCACCATCACTTCGTCGAAGGTCTTGCGGGTCACAGTCTGGTCGGTCATGGCGGATCCTTGCGTGCTTGAGCTTGATTGAGACAGTATGAGCATTTTAAAAAATTAGACGTTTGACGTCTTGCGCAGGTGCGACGTGTTCTATCGTGCTTCCTGCGCGTTTCACGGGTGTTGCGCACGCGCTTCACGGCGTTTCGGGGCGGCTCAGCAGCGCGTCCGCGCGCGGCTCGACGGAGCCGCCGTGCTGCTTCTCGATCCAGCTGCGCCGATCCTCGCGCGGCGTCATGCCGAAGCGTTCGCGGTACGCGTTCGAGAAATGCGCGGCCGACGAAAAACCGCACGCGAGGCTGACCTGCACGATCGACTTGCTCGTGCGCTGCAGCTGCGAGCGCGCCTTCTCGAGCCGCAGCCCCAGGTAGTACTTCGACGGCATCGCGTTCAGATACTGGCGGAACAGGCGTTCGAGCTGGCGCCGCGAGACCCCGACCAGTTCCGCGATTTCGTCGGTGGTCAGCGGGTCCTCGACGTTCGCGTCCATCAGCTGCAGCGCGTCGTTCAGGCGCGGATGGCGCTCGCCCGACGCCGTCACGAACGGAATCCGCTGGCGCTCGTCGCCGCTGCGCGGCGTGTTGGCGCCGAGCGCGTCGGCGATCTGCTCGGCCAATTTCGGGCCGTGGTCGCGGCCGATCATCGCGAGCATGAAATCGAGCGTGGCCTGGCCGCCCGCGCAGGTCGCGCGGTCGCGGTCGATCTCGTAGATGTGCTGCGTGACGACGCACCGCTCGAACTGCTCGATGAACTGCTGATAGGTTTCCCAGTTCACGGCCACGCGATAGCCCGCGAGCTGCCCGGCCATCGCGAGCCACCAGACGCCGTGGTGGATGCCGCTCACGAGCGGCGTACGCTGCCCGACCCGCGCGAGGCTCGCCAGAAACAGCCGGTAATCGGCGAACTGCTGGAAGCGCTCGGTGACGACGATCAACCAATCGCACGCGACGGCGTCGCCGAACGCGCCGTCCGCGGGCCATTGCGCGCCGCCCGCGAGCGGCACCGGGCGCCCGTCCCACGAATACATGCGGCAGCGGTACAGCGCGCGGCCGTCGATCTCGTTGGCCAGATTGAGCGCATCGACGATCTGGCCGGCCGCCGACATCGACACCGGCGGCAACGCGACGATCGCCACCTGCGTCG
>CAUPOD010000399.1:0-3238 GCA_963512745.1 uncultured Burkholderia sp.
CAATCGCCCTTGGCGTTGCTACGTGGAACTGCTTCGCGCACGGCACGTGCACTATATGCGTTTCCAGCGATAAGCCCCGCATACTCGGTTTGGTCTTCGCACCACCGAATGAATGCCCGAAGCTTGCGGTACGACTGTGCAGCATTGGTTGGTCGCGATCGTGCCTCGATCTGAAGCCATTCGGATATGGTCTCGGCAGTCAAGTCTGACAGTTTTAGTGGAATCAGGGCGGCAAGTGGACCGGCGAGAGTTACGCCTTTCCCGCGCTTTTTAGGCTGACCGCCGGCCTGAGATAGCTTTTCATGGTCGAAAAGGTGGCGAGGGCTCCATTTTGTACGGTGAGCACCGAGATACGCGGCCCACGCATCAGCCACAGTGACGGTCTTACGACGAGATTCGGCTTGCCGTGCTTCATGGGCAGCTTTTTTTAGGAGGCGTTGTTCGCGGGGATCGATGCCGTCGTCAATTGCTGTTTTCAGGCGAGCGGCCTCAGTTCGTGCCTGACCTAAGGGCCAAGTTCGAGTGTCGCCGATGGTAATCCGAACCGTCTTGCCGAACAGACGGGATTCAAAGATATAAGCGCGTGCTCCGGTGGGCGTTACGCGAAGTCCCAGTCCTGGAGATTTTGCGTCCCAGTATAGGGTAGGGTCTGAGTTTTTTGAGGGGCCGCTTCGAGTGATGTGACTCGCTCTGACGTGAAGTTGATTTTGCTCATTGAGTTGCCTTTCATGTAGGCGCCGTGTAGGCAAATTATGGGCGTTTTGATCAACCTCAGTCAATGTCTCAACCTAGGGCGAAGTATATTTGTCCCTTTATTTATAAGGGTTTGTGGTGATCTATCAATTTGGATCAACATTGAAGTTGATGCTGTTTCTCGGCCTTCTAAGCCGTAGGTCACATGTTCGAATCATGTAGGGCGGGCCACTTCCAAGCCTTGTGCGCGGCGCTGCGTTGCGACCAGGATTCCGCCAATCGGGAACGTACTGCATCGGGAGCCGGGACGCTCCGGCTGGTTCGTGGCTGTGCCGCCGGGATCCACGGTGCCGTCGCAGCATCGCTCGCGCGGAAGGCGGGAAACTGCGCGCCGAGGTCGACGATCGTGCGGATGCCGTTCTTCACAAGATCGTCGCGTGTGACGATGTCGGCTTGACCACGATGTGGTGTTCGGCCCGCTGATTTGCGACCGCGAGCGCTGCAGCGCGCACGGACACCGCGCCGACGACTGCCGGATTGGTCCCCGCAGTCGCGACCCAGGGACTGCCGGGCCAGCGGATTTAGCCTCGAATTCGCCGTAAAGGTGAAGTTGCGACCTCATGCGTAATCCTCGCAGGGAGCCGTCGATTGGACCTTGGCCGCGAGACGGCGCCGCTCGTACAGTCCGATCAATGCACGTACCCCCCCTTCACGTAGCGCACGGGCTGCGTATCCATTTGCCTTAGCAGCGCCGATACGGGGTCCGCCCCGAGGTTCGCTTCGCCGGCGGCGCCATTGCCGTTCGCCGTGCAGAGCAGGGTCGCGCCGGCCCAGCCCGCATCGCCGGGTTTGGCTTCGGCGCGCAGCCAGCCGTTGCGATCCGCCAGCAACTGAGTGCCCGCGAACCGGTTGTCGGCGAACCCTGCGATGCCGGCAAATGCCGCCCATGCACCCGGCGTCGCGGCAACGCAGGCGGCACGCCGCGCGCGGGCCCAGCTCTCGGCGTTCGTCGTTTCGGTGGCCGCGTCGTCGGGCGTCAGTACCAGCGTTTGCCAGCGCGGGTCCTCGAGCGGCGGCTGCGCGCCTGGCGCGAGCGCGACGACGCGCACGCGCTGCCCCGAACGCCAGCGCGCGAGCGGCTGCGCGATTTCGTTCGGACAACGTACGTCTAAGTCCGGCAGCGCGACAGGGACGGGCCAGCCCGCGCCGCTTTGCGCGCCACCTCCGGCCGCGAGCACCTTCATGTAGTTGAGCGTGGCCCATGCGTCGCCGTCCGAGAGCGTGCCGGCGAAGCCCGGCATCGTGCGGGTACCGCGGAAATCCCGCATGCCGTAGAGGATGTGCCAAAACATTTCGCCGTCGAGCCGGTGGCCGAGCAGCGGCCCCACGACGGTCGGCGGCCAACGCGTGAGCGTCGGCGCGAGCGGGCCCGCGCCGCGTCCGTCCGCGCCGTGGCACCCTGCGCAGTGTTCCGCATAGACTCGGGCGCCTTGCGCAATCGAGACAGTCGAGAAAGCCGTTTCCTGAAAGCTGGTGGGCACCGCGTCCGTCAGCCATACCGACTGGGCCGGCCAAGGCGCCCACCACGCCGTGAGTCCGGCACCGAGCAACAGGATCACGCGCGCGCTGCGCCAGACGAGCGCGACCAGCGCGAGCAGCACGGCGGCGCCCGTCGCCACGCATGCTTCGAGCAGGTCGCGGGCGGTGCCGGCATCGATGCGCAGCGTCTCGGTCGCCAAGCGCTGGGACCAAGGCCATGCCGCCTGGCCGTGACTGTCGCCCGCGAGGCCGAGAAAATGCGCCGCGTGCTCGGCCGCGTGCTGTCCCGTCAGCAGAACGGTCAGAAGCGGATTGAGCCAGATTGCGGGCGACAGCCAGGTCATCGTCGAATAGGCCGAACGGCCCGCAGGGCACGGCGCCAGGCCGTCGCAAGGGCCGCCGTTCGGGGCATCGATTTACCAGCTTGCATCGAGTCCCAGGTGTCCGAGCGCTTCGCGGCGCAGCGCGGCGAAGGCCGGGTCGCCGCGATGGCGCGGATAGGGGAGATCGACGCACAACTCCGCCGTCACGCGCGCCGGGCGCGGACTGAAGACGATCACGCGCTGGGCGAGAAACAACGCCTCCTCGACATCGTGCGTCACCAGCAGCGCCGAGAAGCGCGCGCGGCGCCATAGCTCGACCAGCTCGCTCTGCATGGCGAGCCGCGTCAGCGAATCGAGCTTGCCTAGCGGTTCGTCGAGCACGAGCAGGCGCGGATCGTTGACCAGCGCACGGGCGAGCGCCACGCGCTGGGCCATGCCTCCCGACAATTGATGCGGGAACGCATCGGCGAATTCGGTCAGACCGACGCGCGCCAACTCCGCATCGACACGTTGGCGCTGGCTGCCGAGCACGCCGCGCGCCTGCAGTCCGAGTTCGACGTTCGCACGTACGCGCCGCCACGGGTAGAGCGTCGGATCCTGGAATACCACGATACGCGAGGGATCGGGCCGGACGATCGGCGCGCCGTCCTGCAGCAGCGTACCCGCGGACGGCGGTTCGAGGC
>CAUPOD010000400.1:0-3233 GCA_963512745.1 uncultured Burkholderia sp.
GCCTTGCGGCGCGGCTCGGCATGCCCGTGAGCAAGCGCGCGGGAGAGTGAAGGGCGAGTGAGGAGCGGCGGCGCGGCGACATGCGCGGCGCGGTGGCGCCCCCTGCTGGGTAGGCCGTTTGGCGCACGCTCAGCAAAGATTCGCGACTCGATGCATCATCTCGGCGTTGAACCCCTCGCTAGGAGTGTCGAAGATGAGTGAAGCATCGGGCTATGTGCCGCCCAAAGTCTGGACCTGGAACCGCGACGCGCTCACGAGCGCGGTCGCGTCCCTGAACCGCCCCGTGGCCGGGGCGACCCACGAGAAAGCGCTGCCGGTCGGCAAGCATCCGCTGCAGCTGTACTCGCTCGCGACGCCGAACGGCGTGAAAGTCACGATCATGCTCGAAGAGTTGCTCGCGCGCGGCTTCAGCGGCGCCGAGTACGACGCATGGCTGATCCGCATCGGCGCGGGCGACCAGTTCGGCAGCGGCTTCGTGGCCGCCAACCCGAACTCGAAGATCCCGGCGCTCGTCGACCACAGCGGTCCCGCGCCGGTGCGCGTGTTCGAGTCGGGCGCGATCCTGCTTTATCTGGCCGAGAAATTCGGCGCGTTCCTGCCGACCGAGACGGCCGCGCGCGCCGAGTGCCTGTCCTGGCTGTTCTGGCAAATGGGCAGCGGCCCGTTCATCGGCGGCGGCTTCGGGCACTTCTTCGCGTATGCGCCGGTCAAGATCGAATATGCGATCGACCGCTTCACGATGGAGGCGAAGCGCCTGCTCGACGTGCTCGACAAGCAGCTCGCGCATAACGAGTACGTGGCCGGCGGCGAGTACACGATCGCGGACATGGCCGCATGGCCGTGGTACGGCGGGCTCGTGATCAACAACCAATACGGCGCGGCCGAGTTCCTGAACGTGGACGAATACGTCCATGTGCGGCGCTGGGCGGAGGCGATCGCCGCGCGTCCGGCCGTGAAGCGCGGGCGCATGGTCAACCGCACGTTCGGCGAGCCGTCGGAGCAGCTGCACGAACGCCACGACGCGTCCGACTTCGACACGCGCACGCAGGACAAGCTCGACGCGCTCGCGAAGTGACGCTCGTTGAGCAATCGGGAAATCGTTCGAAATCCTGACGATTTTCCGGGTGCGGCGTGAACGTGGCGGCGCGGGTGTGCCCGGCGCCGCTACGCGGTCAGCCGGCTCTCCGTCGAACCGCGCGCGATCAGCGTGCCCGGCAGCACGAGCGTGCGCGTCGGCATCTCGGGCTCCGCCAGGCGCTGCATGAGCAGCTGCATCGCGTTCTTGCCGATTTCGTACACGGGCTGCGCGACGACCGTGACGCCGGGCGATACGAGTTCGGTCCACGCGTCGTTGTCGAAGCCCGCGAGCGCGATCTGCGCGCCGGGCGTCAGGTCGCGCGCGCGCAGCGCGCGGTACGCGCCGAGCAGCAGCAGGCCGTTGCTCGCGATCACGGCGTCGGGCCATTCGTCCGGCGCGCCGCTCAGGCACGCGCCGACGTGGCGCAAGGCTGTTTCCGCATTTGGATCGACGAATGCCGCGCGCGCGGGCAGGCCGTGCCGCTGCAACGCGCTCACGAACCCTTCGTGCCGCTCGCGGCCGGTGGTGCTCGCGTTGCCGAACAGCCCCGCGATGCGCCGGTAGCCGTGCTCGACCAGATGCTCGACGAGGCTCGCGACCGCGGCGCGGTTGTCGAGCATCACGGCATCGGCGCTGCCCGCAGGGCCCGCGCGGTCGATCATCACGACGGGGAAGTCATAGTCGCTCGCCTTGAAGCGCTGGGCCGCGTCGTGGGTGGGCGAGTAGATCACGCCCGTCACGCGTTCCTCGGCCATCAGGCGCAGGTACATCGCCTCCTTTTCGAGGTTCTCGTCCGTGTTGCACAGAATCACGCGCAGGCCGCGCCGGTACGCGGCGTCTTCCACCGCGCGGCTGACCTCCGTGAAAAACGGGTTGCGCACGTCCGAGACGATCAGCCCGATCGTCGCCGTATCGCCCGAGCGCAGGCGCCGCGCGGCCGCGTTCGGGCGGTAGCCGAGCTGCGCGATGGCAGCCTGCACGCGTTCGCGCACCTCGGCGCGCACGGGGCCGTGGTTCGACAGTACGCGCGATACCGTGGTGACCGACACGCCAGCCGCCTCGGCGACGTCCTTGATGCGTAGCTTCATGACTGAAATCGATTTCTCAAACTAATCGGTATTTTCCCTAATCCGCATGTACCGCCCCTAAAACGGGGCGCGCTTCGCGGCACGCGGCTGACGGGGATTCAGGCCGATTCTACTTGGCTTTGAGCGATTTCCAGGCGATTTTTTTCGGGTCCCGGGCGCTTGACTCTAGGGGTGGTATCGATTCCAATACGCTCACTTCAACGAATCTAACCGGGAGACGTGATGTCGTCGCTGCTTACCGCGGAACTGGTGGGCCTGAGCGCCCGCGCCAGCTCGAAACAAGACGCGATCGCCCAGGCGGGCGCGCTGCTGGCCGGAGCCGGCTATATCGACCCCGCGTATATCGAAAGCCTGCAGGGCCGCGAACAGGTTGCGAACACCTACCTCGGGCAGGGCGTGGCGATTCCGCACGGCCTCCCCGAAGACCGTCATCTGATCCGCAAGACGGGCATCGCCGTGTTGCAGCTGCCCGACGGCGTCGAATGGCAGGACGGCGAGCGCGCGCATCTGATCGTCGCGATCGCCGCGCAATCGGACGAGCACATCGCCGTGCTGCAGCGCCTGACGCGCCTGATCGGCGATCCGCAGCGCCTGCAGGCGCTCGTCTCGGCGCGCGATCCGCAGGTGCTGGTGAGCGCGCTCAATGGCGCGGCGGACACGGGGGCGGCCCAGGCCGGTGCGGCCGCGGGCGCCGGCAGCGTGCCGGCCGATCTCGAACACCGTGCCGAACTCGTGCTCGACTACCCGCACGGGCTGCATGCGCGTCCCGCGAGCGCGTGGGTCGCGACGGCCAAGCGCTATCAGGCCCAGCAGCGCGTGCGCTGCGGCACGCTCGCGGCCGATCCCAAGAATCTCGTGAGCCTGCTGCAACTGGGCGCGACGGCCAACGCGCCGCTCGTGCTGTCCGCGCAGGGCGCCGACGCGGCCGAAGCGCTGGCTGCCCTCAAGCACACCATCGAATCGCTGTCCGCCGAGGAACATGCGCGCGCCGAAGCCGCGCGTGCGCGCCGCGAGCAGGCGCAACCGCTGCTGTGGGCGCCGCTCGATCCGGCACAGGTGTTCGAGGG
>CAUPOD010000401.1:0-3223 GCA_963512745.1 uncultured Burkholderia sp.
GCCGCCCAGCACATGTTCGAGCCGGCGCCACGACAGCACCGATATCAGGGCCTGTTTGGGGATGGCGACAAGGTGTTGGATCTGGTTTAAACGGGGTGGGGGCGGGGCAGGGCCCGCACGCGGCCACCGCCCCTGCCGCGCGCCGCCGCGGCCGCGGAGTTTAAAGAGAACGCCGCGTTTCATCGGAGACCACCGTGACCATATGCGCGAGTTCGCCCGCGCGCCCCTGCAGCGTGACGCCCACCTCGACACGCCGGAAAATCGGATTCGGCGTCGGCTTGACGGTCTCCGTGCAGATCAGCGCGAGATTGCCTTGCGGGCAATCGAACTGCGTCTGGCCGACATCGGGCCAGATATGCGAGAGATGGAGTTCGGCGAGCGTGTTGTCGGCGCTCCAGCCCGCGAGCAGCCGCGCATGCAGATCGCTGGTCGCCTGCGCCATCGAGGCCACCGCGCGAATCGACGCGGCCAGCGCGATGGCGACGATCGCGAGCGCGATGAGCACCTCGATCAACGTGAAGCCGCGCGCGCGGCGGCTTGCGCGCGGCATGGGCGAAACGCGCGACAGGCGCGATAGCCGTGACGCACGGGAAAGACGAGAAGAGCGCGCGGCGCACATGCTCAGCGCACCTCGTAGCGGCCGTCGCCGGTACCGACGATCGCGGCCGCACCCGCGGCCGAATACAACGTCACGCGCACGGGCGTGTCGAGGCTTTCGGTGCCGAACACGACCTGGCTCGCGTGCGTATCGGAACCGGGGTAATCGATCTGCGCGCCGTTCACGCCGCCTTCCCACGCGCGCGGACGCAGCAGGTCGTCCTGCGGCAGCGGGCGCCAGCCGTCGTCGGTGCGGATCAGAAAACGGTAGCCGTGCGCGTCGGCCTGCCACGCGAGCGGATGCGCGCGCACCTGCGCCTCGTCGCCCGCGGTTTCGAACAGCAGCGCCAGCCGCTCGGCCTGCTCGCGCAGATCGGTGCGCGGATTGCCGCGCATCGCCAGCGCCGCCACCGAGACGAGCACGCCGACGATCACGAGCACCACGAGCATCTCGAGCAGCGTGAAGCCGCCCGCCGACGCCCGAGGATGACCGCGCTTATTGCCAAGAGCCGATATCGGCATCGTTGCCTTCACCGCCTTCCTTGCCGTCCGCGCCGTAGCTGAACACGTCGATCTCGCCGTGCACGCCCGGGTTCAGGTATTGATACGGGTTGCCCCACGGGTCCTTCGGCAGCTTGTCGAGATAGCCGCCGTCCTTCCAGTTGTTCGGCACCGGGTCCGTCGTCGGCTTGGCGATCAGCGCATTGAGGCCCTGATCCTGGGCCGGGTAGCGACCGTTGTCGAGGCGGTACAGCTTGAGCGCCTGCATCACCGTGCCGATGTCCTGGCGCGCGGCCACGACGCGCGCCTCGTCGGGCCGGCTCATGATCTTCGGCACGATCAGCGCCGCGAGAATGCCGAGAATCGCAATCACCACCATGATCTCGATCAGCGTGAAACCGCGCGCGCGGCGGGCGTCCGGACGGAATGAGCGACGGGTGATTCTCGTTTGCATGTAACTCCCTCTTAAAAGTTTCGATAAAGCCCGACGGACGCACACCGCGCGCCCGACCGTACATTGTAAATATAGGGCGCCGCGCGGCATTCCACGCAGTCGATCCGCCGCGCCGCGGCGCCGAACGCAAAGCGCTTTTTCATCCGTACAATACGACGCATGAACACGCTCACGACCCGGCTCCTCTCCCTGTTCCTGTTCGCGGCCCTATGCGCCACGCTGACCTATTGGGCCGTCACGCTGACCGCGCGCGAAGCGCCGCTGCCGGCCGCGGCCGCGCCCGAGGCGATCCGAGGCGACGACGCCGCGGCGCTGTTCGGCGGCCAGCTCACGCGCAATCCGCTCCAGGACATCCACCTGTTCGGCATCCTCGCGTTGCAGAAGGGTGCCGCCGCCATCGTGAGCACCGACACCGATCCGCCGCACGCGGTCGCGCTGCAGGACGAAATCGCGCCGGGCATGACGCTCGCCGAGGTGCGCGCGCGCTCGATCGTGATCAGCCGCAACGGCGTGCGCAGCGAAGTGTTCCTGCCCAGCGAAACCCCGAGCCCCGCGATCTACATGCGCTGAGCGGCGGCGCGCCTCGCGTTCGCGCCGCTTGTGCCGCGCCATCCTACTGCACCATATTGTTCAGATCGATGATCGGCAGCATCACGGCCAGCACGATCACGAGCACGATGCCGCCCATCGCCAGGATCATCAGCGGTTCGAGCAAGCTCGTCAGGAACATCGTGCGCCGCTCGAGTTCGCGCGCCTCGCCCTCGGCCGCGCGGTCGAGCATCGAGGTCACGTCGCCGGTCGCCTCGCCGGAGCGGATCAGATGCACGAGCACGGGCGGGAACGTCTTCACGTGATTGAGCGCGCGCGACAGCGGCGACCCTTCCCGCACGCGCACGATCGCATCCTCGATATTGCCGCGCATGGCCCGGTTCGACAGCGTCTCGCCGGCGGCCTGCAACGCGCGCAGGATCGGCACGCCCGCGGCCGACAAAATCCCGAGCGTGCTCGCGAAACGCACCGTGTTATAGCCGCGCACGAGCTTGCCCGCAAGCGGCGCCGTCAACAGCCAGCGGTCGAACGCGAGGCGCGGCCCCGGCTGCGCGAGCGTCGCGCGCACCACGTAGAACACCAGCGCGGCCGCGATCAGAATCGCCCACCACCAGTGCCGCACGAAGCCCGACAGCGCCATCATCATCACGGTCAACAGCGGCAGCTGCTGCTTGGTGTTCGCGAACACGTTGACGACCTGCGGCACCACGTAGGAGAGCAGGAACGTGACGATGCAAAACGCGATCAGCGTCACGATCACGGGATACGTGAAAGCGAGCACGATCTTCTGCTTGAGCGCGTTGCGTTCCTCGATGTAGTCCGCGAGCCGCGCGAGCACGATGCCGAGCTTGCCCGTATGCTCGCCGGCCGAGATCAGCGCGCGGTAGATGTCGGGGAAGTCGCGCGGATGCTCGGCGAGCGCGTTGGCGAGCGAATGGCCGCCCATCACCTCGGCGCGGATCGCCGCCATCAGTTCGCGCACGTAGTCGCGCTCGGCCTGCTCGGTCAGCACCGTCAGGGCCTCGCTAAGCGGCAGCCCGGCCGTGATCAGGCTCGCCAATTGGCGCGTGACGAGCGCCTGTTCGCGCTGCGAGAGCTTGCGGCCCAGCGCCAGGCGCTGGC
>CAUPOD010000402.1:0-3213 GCA_963512745.1 uncultured Burkholderia sp.
GCCTTACTCGGCCGCCTTCGGCTGATACCCCGGCACCCCGAACTGCCAGAACATGAACGCGAACTTATCGGCAAGCAGCCGGTCGCGTTGCGCCTTGGTCGAGCCGATCCCATGCCCCGCGTCGTAATCGACGCGCAGCAGCACCGGCAACCCGCTGCTCGTTGCGGCCTGCAGATGCGCGGCCATCTTCGCGGCCTCGAACGTCGCCACGCGCGGATCGTTGATGCCGGTGGTCAGCAGCACCGCCGGATACGCGACGCCGTTCTTCACGTGCTGCGTCGCATCCATCGCATAGAGCGCCTTGAAACCCTCGGGCGTCGTGACCGAGCCGAACTCGGGAATGTTCGGCGGCCCGTTCTCCGTGAACTCGCTGCGCAGCGCGTTCGACACCCCGACCTCGTCGAGCACCACGCGGAACAGATCCGGCCGCTGCGTGAGCGCGCCGCCGACCAGAATCCCGCCCGCGCTGCCGCCGTTGATCGCAAGCCGCGCCGGCGTGGTCCAGCCCTGGTCGATCAGATACTGCGAGCACGCGATCAGATCGTCGATCGAATGCTGCTTGGTCAGCTTCTTGCCGGCCTTGTGCCAATCCTCGCCGTACTCGCCGCCGCCGCGCACGTGGCACGTCGCCCACACGCCGTCGTGTTCGAGCAGCGCGAAATACCCGGGCGCGAACGCGGGATCGAGCGTGATGCCGTATGCGCCATAGCCGCGCAGCAACGTCGGATGACTGCCGTCGAGCTTGGCGCCCTTGCGGTGAACGAGCGACAGCGGCACCTCGGTGCCGTCCGCGCTCTTGACCTTGACCTCCTCGGACGTGTAGCCCGACGCATCGACGGGCGAGCGCGGCAGAATCCCCGTATCGGTCACCGCGTTGCGCTTCGGATCGTAGCGGTACCAGCCGCGCGACACGGTCCACCCCTCTAGCGCGAACAGCGCGCCCGCTTGACGCGGATCGGTATACAGCCCGTCGAGCGCGCCGTCCACGGGCAGCGGCACGGCTTCGAGCTTGCCGCCGTACGGCAGGCGGTGCAGGCGCCCGATGCCGCCGTCGAGCGACTGGATATAGAGGCCGTCGGCGGCCGCGCCGACGCTTTGAATCACGGCATCGCCGGGCGGCACGGCGAGCTTCGCATGCGCGAGATCGGGCTTCACGGCGCTCGTTTCGAGCACCTTGAAACGCGAGGCGTCGTGGTGCGACAGCAGATAGAGCCGGTCGCCGGAGATCACGGCGCCCGTCACGTCGTCGGCCGGCGTGGCGACCTTGACCCATGGCGTATGCGCACCGTCGAGCTTGTCGAGCGGCGCGACATAGACCGTCACCTCGTTCTGCACGCCGTTGCTCAGTATCGCGAGCGCCTGCTTGGAACCGGGCGTGACGCCGACGCTCGGGATGTCGGTCGGCAGCGTCTTGACGGCCGGATCGAGATCCGCGCCGAACACGGGCCTGTCGTGCGCGGGATCGTCGCCGAGCACGTGCAGATAGACGACGCTGTTCTTGTACTTGTCCGTCTCGGGCGCGCCCGGCGCAAGCTTGACGAGCCGGTTGTAGAAGAACGAACGGCCGTCCGCGCGCCAGCTCACGTTGCCGAAGTTCGTGCGGTCGATGCGGTCCGGCAGATCCTTGCCCGTGGCCGTTTCCAGCACGTGCAGCACGCTCTGCTCGGAGCCGCCCGTCGAGAGCGCATACGCGACGTACTTGCCGTCGAGCGACGGCGTGAAATAGTCGATCGCGACGTGCGGGCCGCCCTCGCTCAACGTATCGGGATCGACGAGCACGCGCTCGGCGCCGTCCGCGCCCTCGCGCACCGCGAGCGCGGGGCTCTTCGCGCCGGGCTTGCTCTTCAGATAGAAGTAGTCGTTGCCGACCCACTGCATGTCGCCGATCGACACGGCCGCGTTGTCGAGCGCGACGATGCGCGCCTCGAGCGCGTCGCGCCCCGGAATGCGGTCGAGCGCGGCGCGCGCCCAATCGGCCTGCTGCTTCACGTAGGTCTGGACCGCGGGCGCCTTGGCGTCCTCCATCCAGCGGTACGGATCGGTCACCTGCGTGCCGAAGAAGGTCTCCGTGACGGGCTGCTTCGCCGCGACGGGCGGCCCGTCGGCCTGCGCCGCGGACGCATTGAGGCATGCGCCCAGGAGAAGCACGGCCGAAGCCGCCGAGCGGAGGGAGGGCTGCTGCAGATATGACCGGGTACTGAGGCGGTGCCGCATCGTCGGTTTCCTCTTGCTGGTGGGAAGCCGCCAATTTACCAGATCATTTACCTTCTCATTCGCCCGATCATTAGCATGCCGATTTTTCGCGGCAGCGCGGCACGGGTGCCGCGCTCGGCGCGTCGCGCATCATGCATCGTCGCCGCTGATGTCGGCCGCGCCGCCGAGCTCGCCGAACTGCGCCGGACTCTTCACGTAGAACAGCGGCACGCATTCGGTTTCGAGACGCGCGAACAGCCGGTCGCACTCCTCGGCCGTGACGGCCATCCACACGGAAATCGGCTGGTCCGCGAGTTCGAAGAAATGCATCGAATGCAGGTGATGACCGGCGCCGATGCCCGCGCTGGCCGGGATCACGGTCGCGCCGCGCAGATTCATTTCCCCGGCCAGGTGCACGAGCCAATCGGCCAGCAATTTGCCGCGGTGGCGGCGGTCGCCCTGCGTATAGAAGGTCAGGATATAACCGTTCATGCCGTTCTCCCGCGATACGGTTCGGCGCCGCCGCCCGTCATGCGCGCGGCGGCAGATACAAACGTTTGCGCATGCGTACGACGGAAACCGGACGCCGCTGCGCGCTTCCAGTATAGGCCGGCGTGTCGTATCGTCCGCACGCGCGTGCGGTAATCCTCATTGTTCGGACGTACGGATGCGCGCACAATACGCGCGAGACGCCGCGCCGCCTCGGTAGCGGTACCATGCCAGCCGGCGCCAGCCGGTACAACTACACGCCTACGTCCAATGGTCAGCCGCTCGCGCCCGGGTCTTCACGGCTCCGGCTCAGTGCCTCCGCCCAAGCGGGCTATCTGGCCCGCGCTGCTGACGTTTCTGCTCGGCCTGAGCGCCGCGCTCGCGCTCGCGTGGATGGTCGTGTATCAAGACCGCCATAGCATGGCGCGCCATTTCGATCGTCATGCCGAACACGTGACCGCCGAGTGGCGACAGAATCTGCAAAGCGCAGCCGCGCTGCTGCGCGGCACGCGCGCGGCGACCGGCTCGGAC
>CAUPOD010000403.1:0-3196 GCA_963512745.1 uncultured Burkholderia sp.
GCTTGCGGGCGCACGCGCACCTTGAGCGCCGCGACGGGCCAGCCGCGGGCCTGCAATTCGGCGAGCAGGCGCGGTTCGATCTGGCGCAGCCGGGCGGCCAGCGCGTTGTGCGCGGCGAACAGCGTCAGCGTGCCGTCCTTGATCAGGCCGGGCTCGACGTGCGGCGCCAGATAATCGGGGAGCAATTGCTCGAGATCGCGCAGCAGCGACGTCATTTGCGCCACGCCCGCGCGCAGCGCGGCGAAGCCGTCCGCGCGCCCGAGCATGTCGGCGACGGTCAGCGGCTGGTGCGAGCGGGACGAATGGGGGCGTTTCATGAAACGGGGCGGCGCGCGCGGCGCAAGGCGGCAATCCCCCGATTGTACGTGGGTCCGAGCGCTTCAAGCGCGCATGCTAAAATTCCCGCTTTGTATTCCATTTACTGGGCCGCTGGAAGCCATCCGCTTCCGGGGCCACGGCACGGCGAATCAATCCGATGACAACTGGTATTCTCCAGAAGATCTTTGGCAGTCGCAATCAGCGGCTCATCAAGCAATACCAAAAGACCGTAGCGGTCATCAACGCGCTCGAAGCGAAGATGGAGCCGCTCTCGGACGACCAGTTGCGCGGCAAGACCGTAGAGTTCCGCGAGCGCATCGCGGCCGGCGAGGCGCTCGACAAGCTGCTGCCCGAGGCGTTCGCGGTCTGCCGCGAGGCGAGCCGCCGCGTGCTCAAGATGCGCCACTTCGACGTGCAGCTGATCGGCGGCATGGTGCTCCATTACGGCAAGATCGCCGAAATGCGTACGGGCGAGGGCAAGACGCTCGTCGCGACGCTGCCCGTCTATCTGAACGCGCTGTCGGGCAAGGGCGTGCACGTGGTCACGGTCAACGACTACCTGGCCCGCCGCGACGCCGAATGGATGGCGCGCCTCTACAACTTCCTCGGCCTGTCCGTCGGCGTGAACCTGTCGCAGATGGAGCACGCGGAGAAGCAGGAAGCCTACGCGTCCGACATCACGTACGGCACCAACAACGAATTCGGCTTCGACTACCTGCGCGACAACATGGTGTACGACACCGGTTCGCGCGTGCAGCGTTCGCTGAACTTCGCCGTGGTCGACGAGGTCGATTCGATCCTGATCGACGAGGCGCGCACGCCGCTGATCATCTCGGGCCAAGCCGAGGATCACACCGAACTGTACGTGCGCATGAACGCGCTGCCGCCGCTGCTCGAACGCCAGATCGGCGAAGAGAAGGCCGACGGCACGGGCGTCGAGAAGCCGGGCGACTACACGCTCGACGAGAAGGGCCGCCAGGTGTTCCTGACGGAATCGGGCCACGAGAAGGCCGAGCGCATGCTCGCCGAGTGGGGCCTGATCGGCGAGGGCGAGAGCCTCTACGCGCCGCAGAACATCACGCTGATGCACCACGTCTATGCGGCGCTGCGCGCGCATACGCTGTTCCACCGCGACCAGCACTACGTCGTGCAGAACGGCGAGGTCATCATCGTCGACGAATTCACGGGCCGCCTGATGTCGGGCCGCCGCTGGTCGGACGGCCTGCACCAGGCCGTCGAAGCCAAGGAGCACGTGAAGATCCAGAGCGAGAACCAGACGCTCGCCTCGATCACGTTCCAGAACTATTTCCGCATGTACGCGAAGCTCGCGGGCATGACGGGCACGGCCGATACCGAAGCGTACGAATTCAACGAGATCTACGGGCTCGAAACGGTCGTGATTCCGACCAACCGCGTGCCGAAGCGCCTCGACAAGCAGGATCAGATCTACAAGTCGGCCAAGGAACGCTACGACGCGGTGATCCGCGACATCCGCGACTGCTACGAGCGCGGCCAACCCGTGCTCGTCGGTACGACCTCGATCGAGAACTCGGAACTGCTGTCGCACCTGCTCACGCAGGCGGGCCTGCCGCACGAAGTGCTGAACGCGAAGCAGCATGCGCGCGAAGCCGAGATCGTGGCCGAGGCGGGCCGTCCGCGGCGCATCACGATCGCGACCAACATGGCCGGCCGCGGCACCGACATCGTGCTCGGCGGCAACGCCGAGAAGCAGGCCGCGTTCATCGAGGCCGACGCCGCGATCCCGGCCGACGAAAAGGCGCGCCGCGTCCAGCAGCTGCACGACGAATGGCAGACGCTGCACGATCAGGTCAAGGCCGCGGGCGGCCTGCACATCATCGGCACCGAGCGTCACGAATCGCGCCGCATCGACAACCAATTGCGCGGCCGCGCGGGCCGTCAGGGCGATCCGGGCTCGTCGCGCTTCTATCTGTCGCTCGACGATCCGCTGCTGCGCATTTTCGCGGGCGACCGCGTGCGCTCGATCATGGACCGCCTGAAGATGCCCGAGGGCGAGGCGATCGAGGCCGGCATCGTCACGCGTTCGATCGAATCGGCGCAGCGCAAGGTCGAGGCACGCAACTTCGATATCCGCAAGCAACTGCTCGAATACGACGACGTCGCGAACGATCAGCGCAAGGTGATCTACCAGCAGCGCAACGAACTGCTCGAATCGCAAGACATCGGCGAGACCATCGACGCGATGCGCCATAGCGTGCTCGGCGACGTGGTCGCGCAGTTCGTGCCGGAAGGCAGCATCGAGGAGCAATGGGACCTGCCCGAGCTCGAGGAAGCGCTGCGCCGCGACTGGCAGCTCGATCTCGCGCTGCAGGAGATGGTCAACGAATCGACCTCGATCACGGCCGAGGAGATCCGCGACGCCGTGGTGCAGGCCGCCGACGAGCTGTACGAAGCAAAGGTCGCGATGGTCGGCCGCGAATCGTTCGCCGCGTTCGAGCGTTCGATCATGCTGCAGACCATGGACCGCCTGTGGCGCGAGCACCTGGCCGCGCTCGACCATCTGCGCCAGGGCATCCATCTGCGCGGCTATGCGCAGAAGAACCCGAAGCAGGAATACAAGCGCGAGGCGTTCGAGCTGTTCGCTGCGATGCTCGAGGCGATCAAGCAAGACGTCACGCGCGTGGTCATGAACGTGCAGATCCAGTCGCCCGAGCAGCTCGAGGAAGTCGCCGAGCAGATCGAAGAGCAAGGCGGCCAGATCGATCACGTCGAGTTCCAGCACGCGACGTTCGAAGCCGTCGACGGCGCGCAGATCGACGCGCCGGCCCTGGCCGAACTGCCGCCGGGCGCGGTCAGCGCGTCGGCCGCGGCGGTGGCGGGCACGCTCACGGCCGAAGTG
>CAUPOD010000404.1:0-3196 GCA_963512745.1 uncultured Burkholderia sp.
CCCGCACCCATCGTGATCACCACGTCGCCGTACTTCGCGACCTGCGTCAGCGCGTCCGGCAAATCGTCGACCGACGCGACGAATACCGGCGCCACCTTGCCTGCCGCGCGCAGCGCACGCGACAGCGCGTCGCCGTTGGCGGTCGCAATCGCCGCCTCGCCCGCCGCGTAGACCTCCGTCAGCACCAGCGCATCGACGGTCGACAGCACGTTGACGAAATCGTCGAAGCAGTCGCGCGTGCGCGTGTAGCGGTGCGGCTGGAACGCCAGCACGAGACGACGGCCCGGGAATGCGCCGCGTGCGGCCGCGATCGTGGCCGCCATCTCGACCGGGTGATGGCCGTAGTCGTCGATCAGCGTGTAGCTGCCGCCGTCCGCCGCGGGCACTTCGCCGTAGCGCTGGAAGCGCCGCCCGACGCCGTTGAATTCCGCGAGCGCCTGCTGGATCGCGTCGTCCGACACGCCGAGGTCCGTCGCGATCGCGATCGCCGCGAGCGCGTTCTGCACGTTGTGCAGGCCCGGCAGATTCAGCACCACGGGCAGCGGCGCGCGCCCTTCGCGCACCACGGTGAAGTGCATCCGTCCGTCGCGCGCGTCGATGTTCTCGGCGCGCACGTCCGCATCGGGCGCGAAGCCGTAGCCGACCACGGATTTCGAAATGAACGGCACGATCTGGCGCACGTTCGGATCATCGACGCACACCACGGCGCTGCCGTAGAACGGCAGGCGCTGCGTGAATTCGATGAAGGCCTGCTTGAGGCGCGCGAAGTCGTGACCATAGGTATCCATGTGATCGGCGTCGATGTTCGTAATGACTTCGATTACCGGATACAAGTTCAAAAACGAAGCGTCCGATTCGTCGGCTTCGGCCACGATGAAATCGCCGGTGCCGAGCCGCGCGTTCGCACCGGCGCTGATCAACCGGCCACCGATCACGAAGGTCGGATCGAGACCGCCCGCGGCGAGCACGCTCGCGACGAGACTCGTCGTCGTGGTCTTGCCGTGCGTGCCCGCGATCGCGATGCCCTGCTTCAAACGCATCAGTTCGGCCAGCATCACCGCGCGCGGCACGATCGGCACGTTCAGACGGCGCGCGGCCAGCACCTCGGGGTTGTCCGAGCGCACCGCAGTCGAGACCACGACCGCGTTCGCGCCTTCGATGTTGGCCGCATCATGGCCGATATAAATACGCGCGCCGAGCGCTTCGAGGCGCTCCGTCACCGCGTTGTTGGCGAGGTCGGACCCGCTGACCTGATAGCCGAGATTGACGAGCACCTCGGCGATGCCGCTCATGCCGGCGCCGCCGATGCCTACGAAATGGATGTGTTTGACGATATGTTTCATTGCTGCATTCCTTGCCACTTCACGCCCGCCGCCGCCGCGCACGCTTGCGCGACCGCGTCGGTGGCTTCGGGCTTCGCTAGCCCGCGCGCACGTTCGGCCATGGCCGCGAGCGACGCGCGCGACTGGCCGCGCAACCAATCGGCGAGACAGTCGACCGACAGATCGCGTTGTTGCACCAGCACCGCCGCTTCCGCATCCGCGAGAAACTCGGCATTGCTGGTTTGATGATCGTCCACCGCGTACGGGAACGGTACGAACAGCGCCGCCACGCCGGCCGCCGCGATCTCGGAGACCGTCATCGCGCCGGAGCGGCAGATCACGAGATCGGCATCGGCATACGCCGCGGCCATGTCGTCGATGAACGGCACGAGTTGCGCGTCGCTCGCGGCGATCCCGGCCGCTTCGTAATTCGAGCGCAGCGCGTCGATATGCTTGACGCCGGCCTGATGCACGACGAGCGGACGCTCCTCGGGCGCAAGCAGCGCGAGCGCGGCCGGCACCACTTCGTTCAACGCCGTCGCGCCGAGGCTGCCGCCGACCACGAGCAGACGCAGCCGCCCGTCGCGCTTCGCGTAGCGCGCGGCCGGCGACTCGATGCGCGCAAGCTCCGCGCGGATCGGATTGCCGGTCCATTCCGCATGCGGCAGCGCATGCGGGAATGCGACGAGCACGCGCTTCGCGATCTTCGCGAGCACCTTGTTGGCCAGGCCCGCCACCGAATTCTGTTCGTGCAGCACGAGCGGCCGCCCCGTCAGCGCCGCCATCACACCCGCGGGGAACGTGATGTAGCCGCCCATGCCGAGCACCGCATCCGGCTTCACGCGGTTCAATACGCCGAGACTCTGCGCGCATGCGCGCAGCAGGTTGACCGGCAGCATGAGCTTGGTCTTGAGGCCCTTGCCGCGCAAACCGCCGAAACGCACGTACTCCATCGGCACGCCGTGCTTCGGCACGAGGCTCGCCTCCATGCCGGCCGGATTGCCGAGCCAGACCACGCGCCAACCCGCGTCGCGCATGCGCTGGGCGACGGCCAACCCCGGGAACACGTGGCCCCCGGTGCCGCCGGCCATCACCAACAGCGTCGGCTGCGAGAGGCTCATACCTTCCCCCCTCGCATCAACACGCGATTTTCATAATCCACACGCAACAGCACCGCCAACGCGACGCAGTTGAGCAAAATCCCCGAGCCGCCGTAGCTGACGAGCGGCAACGTAAGCCCCTTGGTCGGCAGCAGGCCCAGATTCACGCCCATGTTGATGAACGCCTGCGACCCGAACCAGATGCCGATGCCCTTGGCGGTCAGGCCCGCGAACGTGCGTTCGAGCGCGAGCGCCTGACGGCCGATCTCGAACGCGCGGCGCACGATCCAGTAGAACAGCAGGATCACCGCCATCACGCCGACGAAGCCGAGCTCCTCGCCGATCACGGCGAGAATGAAGTCGGTATGCGCCTCGGGCAGATAATTGAGTTTCTCGACGCTGCCGCCGAGCCCGACGCCGAACCATTCGCCGCGGCCGAACGCGATCAGCGAGTGCGTGAGCTGATAGGCCTTGCCCTGCGCGTTGTGCTCGTCCCACGGGTTCAGATATGCGAACAGACGCGCGCGCCGCCACGGCGAGAGCCAGACGATCATCGCGAACGCGCCCACCGCCACCGTCACGAGGCCGCCGAACAGCTTGCCGTTCACGCCGCCGAGGAACAGCACGCCCATCGCGATCGCCGCGATCACCATGAATGCGCCCATGTCCGGCTCGAGCAGCAGCAGCATGCCGACGAGGCCGACAGCACAGGCCATCGGCAGAAACCCCTTCGCCAGGCTATGCATGTATTCCTGCTTGCGCACGGTGTAGTTC
>CAUPOD010000405.1:0-3193 GCA_963512745.1 uncultured Burkholderia sp.
CTTCAGCGCGAGCGGCCAATGGCGCGCGCCGGATGCGGCGCAACCGGGCCCGGGCGGCATGATCCCGGCCACGCCGCGCCACACCGCGCTCGATTTCAAGCTCGGCGTCGACGATGCGGGCGCGCTGCTCGAACGCGCGGGCATGCAGCGCACGGTCGCGGGCGGCCACGGCACGCTGTCGGGCAAGGTCGATTGGCTCGGCGACCCGTCGGCGCCCGACTACCCGTCGCTGAACGGCGAAGTCGCGCTCGATCTGCACGACGGCAAGATCCTCACGATGGAATCGGGCGCCGCGAACCTGCTCAGCGTGTTGAGCCTGCAAAGCCTGGCGCGCATGCTGAGCCTCGATTTCCACATGCTGAGCGCGAGCGGCGTGCCGTTCCAGGACGTCGAGGGGCACGGCAAGATCGGCGCCGGCGTGCTGCAGCTGCAGGATTTCTCGGTGAACGCGACGCCGGCCAAGGTCGCGCTGACGGGCTCGGTCGATCTCGGCCGCAACACGCAGGACCTGCGCGCGCACGTGATGCCGAAGATCGGCGCGGGCACCGCCGCGCTGGCCACGGCCGTGATCAACCCGCTGCTCGGCCTCGGCGTGCTGGCCGCCGACGTCGCGCTGTCGCAGACGCTCTCGCACGCGTTCGCATTCGACTACGCGATCACGGGTTCGTGGGCGCATCCGCGGATCGAGCGGCGCGGCAGCGATCAGAGTAAGATGAACCACACGCCGGCCGCCGCGTCGCCTTGACGGTCTGTCCCGGCTTCGGTACCGGCCCTGGTTTCACCGTTTTCTTCGTCCGCCATTCGTATTCGTTCGAGCCGCGATGACCGTTCCGCCCGCCTCTTCCGCTCCGTTCCAGGTTGCCGCGCTGCAGATGGTGAGCACGCCCGATCTGGCGCGCAATCTGGCGAGCGCCGGCGCGCTAATCGCCGAAGCGGCGCAAGCCGGCGCGCAACTCGTACTGCTGCCCGAGTATTTCTGCTTCATGGGCCAGACCGACGGCGCCAAGCTCGCGCTCGCCGAGCCCTACCGCGACGGTCCGATCCAGCGCTTCCTGGCGCAAGCCGCGCGCGAGCACGGCGTATGGCTGATCGGCGGCACGCTGCCGCTCGCGTCGGCCGAGGCGGGCCGCGTGCTCAACACGACGCTCGTCTACGACCCCGAGGGCCGCGAAGCCGCGCGCTACGACAAGATCCACCTGTTCAGCTTCACCAAGGGCGAGGAGGCGTTCGACGAAGCGCGCACGATCCGCCCCGGCGACGCCGTCTGCACGTTCGAGGCGCCGTTCGGCCGGGTCGGGCTGTCGGTCTGCTACGATCTGCGTTTTCCGGAGCTGTACCGCAGCCTCGGCGATTGCGCGCTGATCGTGGTGCCGTCGGCGTTTACGTACACTACGGGCCGCGCGCATTGGGAAACGCTGCTGCGCGCGCGGGCCATCGAGAATCAGTGTTACGTGCTGGCCGCCGCGCAAGGCGGACAGCACGAGAACGGACGGCGCACCTGGGGCCACAGCATGCTGATCGACCCGTGGGGCGACATCGTCGCGCTGCGCGAGACCGATCCGGGCGTGGTGCTCGGCACGCTCGACCCGGCGCGCCTGGCCGAAGTCCGCCAGAGCCTGCCCGCGTGGCGCCACCGTGTGCTGCCGGCCAGTCCCGGCCCCGCTTGAAAATGCCGCGCCGTCACCTATTTACCGCTTAGTTTCCGTATCCCGAGCGACCCCTACCGATATCCGCACCGCATGAACATCATCGAACCCGGCATCCGCAATCTCGCGCTCGCGAAAGACATCCTGCTCACGCCTTACGGCCTCGACGAGACGCTGCTGACGCGCACGCTCGGCGACATCTTCACGCATCGCGTCGATTACGCGGACCTGTACTTCCAGGCCACGCGCAGCGAAGCGTGGAGCCTCGAGGAAGGCATCGTCAAATCGGGCAGCTTCAGCATCGATCAAGGCGTCGGCGTGCGCGCCGTGGCGGGCGACCGCACCGCGTTCGCGTATTCGGACGACCTGTCGGCCGCGTCGATCCGCCAGGCCGCCGCGGCCACCAAGGCGATCGCGGCGCAAGGCGGCAGCGGCAAGCACCGCATCCAGGCCGCCGGCTCGCTGACGGGCGTGGCCGGCCGCAACCTGTATCTGCCGTCCGACCCGCTCGCCTCGCTCGACGCGACGGCCAAGGTCAAGCTGCTCGAACACATCGAGCAGATGGCGCGCGCGCGCGACCCGCGCATCACGCAGGTAATGGCGGGCCTCGCGGGCGAATACGACGTCGTGCTCGTCGCGCGCAGCGACGGCGCGCTCGCGGCCGACATCCGCCCGCTCGTGCGCGTTTCCGTCACCGTGATCGCCGAGCAGAACGGCCGCCGCGAGATCGGCTCGGGCGGCGGCGGCGGCCGCTTCGACTACGGCTACTTCACCGACGCCGTGCTCGAGCAATACGTCGACCAGGCCGTGCACGCGGCCCTCGTCAACCTCGACGCGCGCCCCGGGGCGGCCGGCGCGTGGCCCCTGGTGCTCGGCGCGGGCTGGCCCGGCGTGCTGCTGCACGAGGCGATCTGCCACGCCCTCGAAGGCGACTTCAACCGCAAGGGATCGTCGGCGTTCGCGGGCCGTCTCGGCGAGCAGGTCGCGGCCAAGGGCGTGACCGTCGTGGACGACGGCACGCTGCCGGGGCGCCGCGGCTCGCTCAACATCGACGACGAAGGCAACCCGACGCAGTGCACGACGCTGATCGAGGACGGCATCCTCAAGGGTTACATCCAGGACACGCTGAACGCGCGCCTGATGAAGATGCCCGTCACGGGCAACGCGCGCCGCGAGTCGTACGCGGCGCTGCCGATGCCGCGCATGACCAATACCTACATGCTCAACGGCGACAAGGATCCGCGGGAGATCATCGAGTCGGTCAAGCACGGCATCTACGCGGCCAACTTCGGCGGCGGCCAGGTGGACATCACGAACGGCAAGTTCGTGTTCTCGGCGTCCGAGGCGTACATGATCGAGGACGGCAAGATCACCTACCCCGTGAAGGGTGCGACGTTGATCGGCAACGGTCCCGAGGCGCTCAAGTACGTGAGCATGATCGGCAACGACATGGCGCTCGACACGGGCGTCGGCGTATGCGGCAAGGAAGGCCAGAGCGTGCCGGTCGGGGTGGGGCAGCCGACGCTGCGCGTCGACCAGATGACGGT